>NZ_DASRBZ010000433.1:0-9147 GCF_035653355.1 Mycobacterium sp.
CCCGAGGGCCTGATTCGCGAGAGAGTTGTGGTTTGCGGCGCGTCTCGACAGCAGCCGCTAGGGCTCGGCATGCTGGCCTACGAGGACGGCATCTGGATTCTCACTACCTTCGGCGTCGCCAAAGTGGAACCGCCACAAAGCTTTCCCGAGATGCGGGTGCTCGCCGAGAAGCTGCTGCCCGTACACTTCACCGCCGCGCTGGAGCAGGCCGAACCGATCGGGGAGGTGGCGTTGCATCGCTTCCCCACCAGCAGGTGGCGTCGCTACGACAAGCTGGACCGCTTCCCGGCGGGGATCGTGCCGCTGGGCGACGCGGTGGCCAGCTTCGATCCCACGTTCGGCCAGGGTATGACGATGACGTCGCTGCAGGCCGGTCATCTGCGACGTGCGCTCGCGCATGGCCCCCGCAGCGATTTGGAGCGGGAGGTGAACCGCGCCACCGCCAAGACCACCTACCCGGTGTGGCTGATGAACGCCGTCGGCGATCTCACCTTCCACCACGCCAGCGGGCCGGCGCCGTGGTGGTATCACCCCGTCGGTGAGTTGTTCGACCAGTTCCTCGGCGCCGCAGAGACTGATCCCGTTCTCGCCGAATGGTTTTTGCGCCGGTTCTCGTTGTTGGACAGCCTCTACATGGTGCCCTCGCCGGCGCTGATCGGCCGCGCCGTCCGCCACAACATGCGGCTGTGGCTGGCCGAGCGCCGCCAGCTGTGGCGCGAGCGCTACCGGGTAACCGCGCGATCCAAATCGGGCTCGAGGTAGATCACCTGCGCGGCCGGCACAGCGGCGCGGATATTGGCCTCAGCTGCGTCGATAGTCGCCGCGACGGTGGCCAACTCCACCTGCGGAGCTACCGCGATCTTGGCCGCGACCAGCATCTCATCGGGGCCGAGGTACTGGGTGCGCAGGTGGATCAGGCGCTCGACGCGCTCGGTTGATTCCAGCGCCTCTCGGATGGCCCGAGTCTGCGCAGGGGTGGCGCCCTCGCCGATCAGCAAGCTGTGCATCTCGACCATCAGGATGGTTGCGATCAGCCCGAGCAGCGCGCCGATGCCGATGGTGCCGACGCCATCCCACACCGGGTCGCCGGTTGCCGCGGTCAGCCCGACCCCGGCCAGCGCGAACATCAAGCCAACGAGCGCGCCGGTATCTTCCAGCAGCACCACAGGCAGTTCGGGATTGCGGGAGTGGCGGATGAAGCGCCACCAGCTACCGTTGCCTTTCAGCGGGCGCGACTCGACCACCGCCGTGCGAAAGCTGAAGGCTTCCAGGCCAATTGCCACCGCCAGGATGACCAAAGCCACCACAGGCGAGCTGAGCTCGGCGGGGTGGGTGATCTTGTGGTAGCCCTCATAGAGCGCGAACACCGAGCCGAGCGTGAACAGCACCAGGGCCACGACAAACGACCAGAAGTAGCGACTACGGCCATAGCCGAACGGGTGCAGGGCGTCAGCCTGTTTACGTGCCGCGCGCTGGCCGAGCAGCAGCAGCGCTTGGTTAGAGGTGTCGGCCACCGAGTGAACCGACTCGGCAAGCATCGACGAGCTACCGGTGACCAGGAAGCCGACGAACTTGGCGGCGGCGATGCCGGCGTTGGCGGCCAGGGCAGCCAGGATCGCGCGGGTGCCGCTGGTTGGCGTCACAGGCCCACGGTGGCCCGGAACAGCTTGCTCGGCTCGCGGGCGACCAGCCTGACCGGCCCGTCGTCAGCGGCTACCCACGCCGCCATGCCGCGGTCGAGCGTCAGCGCTCGCGATTTCCCGTGCACGGTCGTCGAACCTTCGATGCACAAGAGGATCTGGGGACCGTCATGGCGCGACGGCGCGTCGACCTCGTGGCCAAGGTGTTCTGCGTCGAGCGTCAGCACCGACGCCGCGAACTCGGCTGCCGGGGTGTCGTAGATGAGCTCGAGTCCGTCGCGGTGAACCGGCGGCCGCAGCTGCGCCTCCGTGGTCGGGTTGAAGTCAAGCACCCGCAGCAGTTCCGGAACATCGACGTGCTTGGGCGTCAGCCCGCCGCGTAACACGTTGTCAGAGTTGGCCATTATCTCCACCGCGACACCGCGCAGGTAGGTGTGCAGGTTACCGGCCGGCAGGAAGATCGCCTCACCGGGAGCGAGGCTGATGCGGTTGAGCAGCAAGGCGGCCAGTACACCGGCATCGCCGGGATACTGTTCGCCGAGCTCCAAGACGGTCTTGGCTTCGGCAGCGAATTCCGTTGTTCCGGAGGTGACGTAGTGGATGGCACCCTCGATCACGGCGGGGACCAACACATCGATGTCGGGCTGCGGAGCAGTAATCCAGGTGGTGAACAATGCCCGCAGGCCGTCGGCATCTGATTGGTCGTGAAGCAATTCGATGTAGGGGTCCAGGTCCGAGACCGCCAACGCCCGCAGCAACTCGATCGTGCGGCCCACCGGACGGAACCCGGCCAGCGCCTCGAAGGGCTGCAGCGCCACCAGCAACTCGGGCTTGTGACGGTTGTCGCGATAGTTGCGGATCGGTGAGGAGACCGGAATACCGAGCCGCTCTTCGCGCAGGTAACCCTCGATCGCCTGCTCGGCACTCGGATGGGCTTGCAGCGACAGCGGCTCGTCGGCGGCAAGCACCTTGACCAAGAACGGCAGCGCATCACCGAACCGGGCGCGGGCCGCCGAGCCGAGTTGTCCCTCCGGGTCGGCGACCAGCGCGTCGAGCAGTGAGCTCTCGCCGTCCTCGGTTTCGAGCCAGGCCGGATCGGCCGGGTGTGCGCCGAGCCAGAGCTCAGCCTCAGGATGGGCAGCTGGCACCGGCCGGCCGGTGAATTCGGCGATAGCGGTCCGCGATCCCCAGGCGTACGTCCGTATCGCCCCGCGTAGCAGTTCCACTGTCTTTATATCCCCGGTTTATCCGCGAACCAGTCGCATGTAAACAGCAGCCATCTCCAGCCGGACAGCCAATATTGCCAGTTGCTGCTCGACGCCGAGCCCCGTTGCCGCGCCCGCGGACGCCTCCTGCAAGTCCGGCACATCTTCGGCGGCGACAAGGTCGACATCGAACCCACCCAGCCGTGCCGCCACCACCGGCCGCTCGGCGGCCAGGGTTAGCGCCAACACCCGCAGCCGCTCGGGGAGCGGTCCGTCGATTTGTTCGTCGTGGAAAAGCGCGTCCGCCGCATCGGGGAACCCTGCGTGCAGCGCCGTGACCGCGTCGGAAAGCCCGGTGGCGGCGACCACCTGGTGGGCGATGCGCAGCAGGACCGAAGACCCGTGGCGGGCTAGCGCCAACGTGGCAGCGCAGTCGCCCGCCAGCGCGACTCGGTGACCCGCCATGCGCTCGGCAAGCGCCTTGGCCGGGTTGGTGAACACTTCCCGGCCCGCACTGTTGCGCAGCGCTTCGCTGTCGAGTTCGTCGGCCAGCCGTGCCAGGTCGATTTCCACGGTGGGGTCGACTCCCTTGAGCACCCCCAGCCCGGCGGCCAGATACCGACACAGCAGGAAGTCGTCGGGTACCGGTAGCCGGGGCTCCAGCACGGCGACCCGTCCAGCGGTCGTGTCGCGCAGCGGGCCCGAGTAGGGCGCCGAGACAACCACCCGCGCGCCGCGGCGCACCCCGGTTGCGGCGGCGCCGACCAGCGGGGGATCACCCGGGTCGTCGCCGGCCACGATCAGCACATCGAGCGCTCCGATCCACGGCGGCGCCTCGGCGGCAACGACGATCGGTTCGCCGGCCGAACCACCCAACGCTGCGGCAAGCATGGCGCCGGCGGTTGCGGCGGTGCCGCGGCTGGCTACCCAGATCACCGTGCGGGGTCGCTCTCCACCGCGGATCGAATCCAGCGCGCCTTCGTCGCATGCGGACGCGGTGGCCCGGACTTGCGCGCCGGCCATCGACGCGGCCCGTAGCAGCCCCTCTCGGTCGGCGGCGATCAGGCCTTCGGTGTCGTCGATATCGATCGTGGCGCGGATCGCGTTCACGTCACGACCTCGGGCTGGCCGGGGACGTGCGCGATCTCGGCGGCGATCTGCTGGACCACCGCATCGACGTCTTCGGCGCAGCGGCCCTCGACGTTGAGCCGCAGCAGCGGCTCGGTGTTGGAGCTGCGCAAGTTGAACCAGCTGCCATTGCCCAGGTCCACAGTCACTCCGTCGAGATGGTCGATGGAGTGGATCCGGGTGCCGAACGACTTCAGCACGGCCTCGGTGGCCGCGGTCGCGTCGGCAACGGTGAAGTTGATCTCGCCGGAGGATTCGTAGCGTTGGTAGTCGGCGGTCAGCTCCGACAGCGGCCGCTCCTGCTCGCCCAGCGCGGCAAGCACATATAGTGCGGCCAGCATCCCCGAATCGGCGCCCCAGAAATCCCGGAAGTAGTAGTGCGCGGAGTGTTCGCCGCCGAAGATCGCGCCGGTGTCGGCCATCAGCGCCTTGATGTAGGAATGCCCGACGCGGGAGCGCACCGGTGTGCCGCCGCGTTCGACCACCAATTCCGGCACTGCGCGCGAGGTGATCAGGTTATGAATCACGGTTGCGCCGATTTCCCGGTTGAGTTCGCGTGCGGCCACCAGAGCCGTCACCGTCGACGGCGTGACCGGCTGGCCGCGTTCGTCGACGACGAAGCAGCGGTCGGCGTCGCCGTCGAAGGCCAGTCCTATATCAGCACCGGTGTCGCGCACGTACGCCTGCAGGTCGACCAGGTTGGCGGGATCCAGCGGGTTGGCCTCGTGATGGGGAAACGAGCCGTCGAGCTCGAAGTACAGCGGCAGCAAGGTGATCGACTCGATGGGGCCTAACACGGCTGGGGCGGTGTGGCCGGCCATCCCGTTGCCGGCGTCCACGGCTACCCGCAACGGACGCAACTCGGACAGGTCGACCAGCGAGCGCAGGAATGCTCCGTAGTCGGCGAGCACATCGCGGTCGCTGAGAGTCCCTGGCGGGCCGTCGAAATCGGGGACACCGGCGATGAGTTCGTCGCGGATGGTGGCCAGCCCGGTGTCTGCTCCGACTGGCTTGGCGCCCGCGCGACACAGTTTGATGCCGTTGTAGGCGGCCGGGTTGTGGCTGGCGGTGAACATCGCGCCGGGACAGTCGAGCAGGCCTGACGCGAAATAGAGCTGGTCGGTGGACGACAGGCCGATGCGGACAACGTCGAGACCCTGTGCCGTCACCCCGGCGGCAAACGCAGCTGTTAGCGACGGCGAACTGTCTCGCATGTCGTGGCCGACCACCACTTGGCGGGCCCCTTCGTCGCGCATCAACCGGGCGAAAGCTGCGCCGACATCGGCGGCAAGGGATTCGTCGATTTCGTCGCCCACCAGGCCGCGCACGTCATACGCCTTGATCACACGGTGGACAGCCGCGGCGGGCCGAGACATGACAGGGCTCCTGACGAAGGGACTCTTGGTCGCCAGCCTAACCGCTCTGGTCCGCCTCGCTGTACGTAAGCCAGCGTGCTCGTCGCGCGCTACTCCGGCTGTTCGCGTGGCGGGTCTGGCAACACCCGCAGATGACCGCGGCGGCGTCCGGTTCCGCTGGATAGCTGGGGGGTTGGGGCGAGCAGGCCGGCGCTGGGTACGCCGGCCGGTGCAGCGGCATGGTGGCCGCCAGGATCGGAGAAGCCGTTGACCGGCGGCCGGCTGGCCAGCCCGCTGCGGCCTTCGCGCACCGCGTCGGCGAGCGCCACCAAGTCGTCCTCGTCGGGGTTGATTGTCAGCGGTCCGGGATGGCGAACGAGTTCCCATCCGCGCGGCGCAGTGATCCGGCTGGCGTGCCCGACGCAGAGATCCCACGAGTGCGGCTCTCGTGCGGTGGCCAGCGGGCCGACTACCGCCGTCGAGTCTGAGTAGACGAACGTCAGCGTCGCCACCGCGTAGTGCGGACACCCGGGCCGGCAGCAGCGACGGGGAGCAGTCACGGTCGAGAGGCTATCGCGCGCAAACGACGCCGCAGCGCCGGACACGCGCATACAGCCGGCTCACGATGTGCAACCGTTACCATCGGCGCGTGGGCGAATCCCCCGGCTACCGGCGAGGCGGTCGCTCGGCACGCAGGTCGGCAACACGGCACGGCCGCGAAATGCGGGGACCGCTGCTGCCGCCGACCGTGCCGGGCTGGCGCAGCCGCGCTGAGCGATTCGACATGGCGGTGCTAGAGGCCTACGAACCCATCGAGCGGCGCTGGCAGGAGCGGGTGTCCGGGCTGGATGTCGCGGTTGACGAGATTCCGCGCATGTGCCCGAAGGATCCCGACAGCGTGCAGTGGCCGCCTGAGGTCGTGGCCGACGGGCCGATCCCGCTGGCCCGGTTGATCCCGGCCGGCGTCGACGTGCGCGGCAACGCTACGCGAGCACGAATTGTGTTGTTCCGCAAGCCGATTGAGCGACGCGCAAAAGACACCGTCGAACTTGGGGAACTACTGCATGAGATTCTGGTGGCTCAGGTGGCGACGTATCTCGACGTCGAACCCACCGTCATCGACCCTACGATCGACGACGACTAGTCCGCCCGACGACTAAGCCAGGATGGCTAGATGATGCCGCGCTTGAGGCGACGGCGCTCCCGCTCGGAGAGGCCGCCCCAGATCCCGAAGCGCTCGTCATGAGCCAGGGCGTACTCCAGGCACTCCGCGCGCACCTCGCAGCCCAGGCAGATCTTCTTGGCCTCGCGAGTGGAGCCGCCCTTTTCGGGGAAGAACGCCTCGGGGTCGGTTTGCGCGCACAATGCGCGGTCCTGCCACTGGTCGCGGCTCACCGGCTCCAGCGGAAATACTTCGGCCGCATCGGAAACCAGGCTCAAGTGGGGCCGTGACGCTGCCCCCGTCGCCGCCGAGACGGCATTGGTGTGCGGTGTCCCTCCCACTACGCCCCGAAGGTGCTCATAGGACATGTCCGCCTCCTCACCGGATTCGTTGATGCTGAATGTCGCCACTCTTGTGATGTGTTGTGCGGCCATCTCTGTTTCGAACAAGTGATCGAATCTCGGTCTGCGACACCGCAACCGGCCGGCCAACCGGGAAATGACACTGATGTGATTACACACGGGTTACTTGCCGTGGTCAAGCGCTGAAACGAAATTCCATATCATGTCGTGATCAAATTTCAGCGGCATTGTGTCGATTGCGGCCGCGGCGTGTCGAGGCGACCGCCCGATCCACTGCTCAGAACCGCCCTCTCGTTGGCCGCGGACAGCTGCCCCGCTCCTGCTCAGTCCGCCGCGGACCGCATTCTCGCCGAGCGTACTGTCGTGCGATGTGAAGGTGACGGTTCTGGTCGGCGGGGTCGGCGGCGCGCGCTTCCTGCTCGGTGTGCAGCGCTTGCTCGGCCTCGGCCAGTTCGCATCCGGCGGCGCCGCCCATGAGCTCACCGCCGTGGTCAACATCGGCGACGACGCCTGGATCCACGGGGTGCGGGTCTGCCCGGACCTCGACACCTGTATGTACACGCTGGGCGGCGGCGTCGATCCGCAGCGAGGCTGGGGTCGCCGCGACGAAACCTGGCACGCCAAAGAGGAACTGGCGCACTACGGTCTGCAGCCCGACTGGTTCCAGCTCGGCGACCGCGATCTGGCCACCCATCTGGTCCGCACCCAGATGCTGCGAGCCGGCTATCCGCTCTCCCAGGTGACAGCGGCGCTGTGTGACCGTTGGCATCCCGGAGCGCGACTGTTGCCCGTCAGCGACGACCGCTGCGAAACCCACGTCGTCATAACGGACCCCGCCGACAATGCTCAGCGGGCAATCCACTTTCAAGAATGGTGGGTGCGGTACCGTGCCCAGGTGCCGACGCACGGCTTCGCCTTCATCGGTGCCGAGAAGGCCAGCGCCGCAACCGAAGTCGTCGACGCCATCGCCGACGCCGACATCGTCATGCTGGCCCCGTCGAATCCGGTAGTGAGTATCGGCGCTATCCTCGCGATCCCCGGCATCCGGGCAGCGCTGCGCTCGACGACCGCTCCGGTCGTCGGGTACTCGCCCATCATCGATGGAAAACCGTTGCGCGGCATGGCATATGAATGCCTCACCGTGATCGGAGTCAAATGCACAGCAGAAGCTGTGGGCCAGCACTACAGGGCGCGCCGGCAGACCGGGATCCTGGACTACTGGCTCGTCCACGAGGGCGATCACGCCGAAATCGACGGCGTCGCGGTGCACTCCATACCGCTGCTGATGACCGACCCGAAAGCAACGGCCGACATGGTGAGCGCCGGACTGGACGTCGCGGGCGTGTCGGCATGAGCAACGTGCCGGCGGACCATGGCGCCGCGTCGACGGTCGAGATCATGCCCGTCAGTGGCCTTCCCGAATTTCGGCCTGGCGACGACCTGGCCGCCGCGATCGCCGAGGCCGCGCCCTGGCTGCGCGACGGCGACGTGGTGGTGGTCACCAGCAAAGTGGTGTCCAAATGCGAAGGCCGCATCGTGGCGGCCCCGGAGAATGTCCAAGCGCGAGACGAGCTGCGCCGCAAGCTGATCGACGACGAGGCGGTTCGCGTGCTGGCTCGCAAGGGCCGCACCCTGATCACCGAGAACCGGCTCGGGCTGGTGCAGGCGGCAGCCGGAGTGGACGGCTCCAACGTGGCTGCGGCCGAGCTGGCCCTGCTGCCCGTCGACCCCGACGCCAGTGCCGCGGCCCTGCGCGCCGGACTGCGCGAGCGGCTCGGCGTGGCGGTCGCGGTGGTGATCACCGACACCATGGGCCGCGCGTGGCGCAACGGCCAGACCGATGCCGCCGTCGGCGCTGCCGGTCTGACCGTGCTGCACAGTTACGCCGGGGCCGTGGACCCGCACGGCAACGAACTGGTGGTCACCGAAGTCGCCGTCGTCGACGAAGTCGCCGCAGCAGCCGACCTGGTGAAGGGAAAGCTCACCGCGATACCGGTGGCCGTGGTGCGCGGCCTGTCGATCACCGATGACGGCTCCACGGCGCGACAGCTGGTCCGCGCGGGCACAGAAGACCTGTTCTGGCTCGGCACCGCCGAAGCCCTCGAGCTCGGCCGACAGCAGGCGCAGCTGCTGCGTCGCTCCGTGCGGCAGTTCAGCCAGCAACCGGTGCCGGAGGACGTGATCGAGGCCGCCGTCGCCGAAGCGTTGACCGCACCCGCCCCACACCACACCCGGCCGGTGCGGTTCGTATGGCTGCAGACGCCCGACCTTCGGACCCGGCTGCTGGATCGCATG
>NZ_DASRBZ010000434.1:0-2238 GCF_035653355.1 Mycobacterium sp.
CAATGCCTCCAGGGACTGCCGTAGGTGTCAATGTCGAGGACGTCGTGCGGCCACCCCGGCTGCGCCAGAATCCGAACGCTGTCGATCGAAAGTCGTCCGCGCTTGGGCTTGACGTCAACGCCCCAATAGTCGCACTCAAACTCCTGCCGCAGTTTACGCCAGATAATCCCGTCGCCCTGGCAGCAGTCCAAGACCATCGGCTTGTTTTCCATGTGGTAACGGCGCAGGAAGTGGCGACGCAGTCCCAGCTTCGCTTCCAGGTTGCCGTTATCGGTCTTGGTCTGGGCCATTTGCCGTAATCTCCACTACAGCGTCAGGGACGGCGGCGATCTCCTCCACCCGCTCGGAGATTTGGCCGAACCGGATGGTCGGGATTCCAATCAGAACCCAAGTCATCACCGGCGCCGGCGCCAACTCCGAGGGCAGGAGTTGAACCGGGGCACTTAGTTCGGTCAATTCCCTTTGCGTGAAACCGATCTGATTCAGATCACCGAGGGCGGGATCCTGGAGCAGTTCCGATAACACCTTCTGGTCCCATTCCGCCAATTCGGCGGATCGATTATCCGCGATCGCGTAAGCAGTTGCTTCCTTTGGTGCCAGGCTCGTGCGAACGACGCGGACTTCGGTCCATCCGAGTGCCTTTGCGGCGGCCAAAGTCCCGTTGCCTGCACGGCAAACATTCTGCGCATCGACCACGATGGGCTTCTGCTGCCCGAACCGTTGAAGCGATGCCTTAATCGCTTCGGTATTTCGTGTCGGGTGCCGCCGCGCATTCGTTGAATCGGTGGAGATCTTTTCAATCGGAACCGTTTCCACATGCATGGGTGATGTTCTCCGGAATCGTTTCGAGAAGACCCAAGACTCGCGCTTCGGCGGCCCTCCCCGGCCCCACGTACTCGAACCCGGCGGTGAACCTTCCGCGGCTGGTGGAGTCGGCCATCCGACACCGCTCGCGGCTGCGCGGGCCGGCCCGGCCCACCATTCCCGGCGCCCGGTGCATCCGCCACAGGGGCGAGCGGGCGCGGTGGTGGATCATGGCGGGATGGCCGGTCGTGCTGAAATACGGCTTGCCCGTCGCGACGAACAGGCTGGCGACGAATTCGCTCAAGGCCGCGCCGATGCCGACGCCCTGGAAGTCGGGCAGACAGACCGTGCGGTGCTCGCGCCAGCCGGGCCGCGTCGGGTGCGGGAACGGGAGCACCGCCGTGAACGCGGCCGGCGTCCCGTCCACCCGCGCGATGAAGCAGCGGGCGGACGGGTGGAGGGAGCCGGTCAGATAGTGATGACGCTCGAAAATCTTCCATTGCTCGCGGGCACAGCGGGTGATTTCCAATCGAATCGGCGGGCGTCGAAGACGCCCGCGGTGAGCCCGTCGAACCCGCCCCCGGTGCAGCGACGGGCCGGACATGTCCAGGACCCAGTCGGGCCCGAGCCACTCGGCCACATCGTAATGGCACGTCACCGCCACGAACCGCGCGGCGACGTGGCCGGAGCGGATGGCTTTGGACACAGCAGCGGAGCCGATCTTCGCGACGGTGCGATCGACGACGCTGGTGAATTCGTCGAAGACCACAAGAGGGCGTTTCGCGGTGAGAAGTGCCCTCGCCAAGTCACACCGAAACCGTTCCCCATTACTCAACACGTGATACGGCTTGAGCCACGCCGGCGGGCTGCTGAAGCCGACGGCACTGAGGGTGCGGATGATCTGTTTAATCGGCAGGTCGCCGAAGCCGTCGATGACGGCGCGGTTGCGCGGCCAGGCGCGCGGGCGGTAGAACGCGTCGCCGAAGGCTCGGCGGGCAACGGTGGTTTTGCCGGAGCCGGAGGGGCCGACGACAAGGCCGATTTGCCAGTCGTCGGTCAGGTCAGGCAGTTCAACGCGGAAAAATTCGCTCCGACTCGTCGTCACCGGCAGGTCAAACATGCCGGCGACCTGCCGCACGCGGAAGCTGTCGTGGACGGGGCAGGAGACGGTGACGTCGAGCTGCATTCGCGTGGCACGGGTTTTCAACCCGTGCATTCAGAACGCACGGGTTGAAAACCCGTGCCACGGTTCAGTGTCTACACCGTCAGTAACCGGCACTGACGACCTTCGCGCGACAGCCTCTCGAAAATTGCCCGCTGCTCCGCCTCATCGCGGCAGAGGACGAGCACGTGAAACGCCTCGTTCACCTGAAACTGCTTACGGTGGAAGCGTGGTGGTCGCTCGCGGACCGCTTGATCAACCCGTGTCTGCGG
>NZ_DASRBZ010000435.1:0-2402 GCF_035653355.1 Mycobacterium sp.
CGCCGCGTCTCGAGCTGAAGCGCTCGAACTCATCTTGCGGAAGTGACTACGACACGCGTGCAGGTCATGGGCGTGGTGAACGTCACCGACGACTCGTTCTCCGATGGCGGGCGCTACCTGGACCCCGACCGCGCCGTCGAACACGGCCTGGCCTTGGCAGCCGAGGGTGCGGCGATCGTCGACGTCGGCGGCGAGTCCACCCGACCAGGTGCGGTGCGCATTGACCCGCAGGTGGAAACGGCCCGTGTGGTCCCTGTCGTCAAACAGCTTGCTGCCCAGGGCATTACCGTCAGCATCGACACCATTCACGCCGGTGTCGCGCGGGCCGCGCTGGAAAGCGGCGCCCGGATCGTCAACGACGTCTCCGGAGGCCGCGCCGACCCCGCGATGGCATCACTGCTGGCCGAAACAGGCGTGCCGTGGGTGTTGATGCACTGGCGCTCGGTGTCGGCTGATCGCCCGCATGAAGTGCCGCCCTACCGCGATGTGGTGGCCGAGGTGCGCGCCGAGCTGCTCGCCGGCGTCGACGACGCGGTCGCCGCCGGGGTGGACGCAACCAACCTGATCATCGACCCTGGTCTGGGGTTCGCCAAGACGGCACAACACAACTGGGCGCTGCTGCATGCGCTGCCGCAGTTGGTCGCGACCGGTATTCCGGTGCTTGTGGGGGCATCGCGGAAACGTTTTCTCGGCAGGCTGCTGGCCGACCCTGACGGGACATTGCGCCCACCGGACGGACGCGAGACGGCCACCGCGGTGATCTCCGCGCTGGCCGCTCTGCACGGGGCGTGGGGTGTGCGGGTGCACGACGTGCGGGCTACTGCCGATGCGTTGAAGGTCGTCGAGGCCTGGAAACAAGGCGGCTCTGATGGCTGATCGAATCGAGTTGCGCGGCTTGACCGTTCGCGGCCGCCACGGCGTGTACGAGCAGGAGCGCGCCGACGGCCAGGACTTCGTGGTCGACATCACCGTGTGGATCGACTTGGCCGACGCCGCAGCCAGCGACGACCTGTCGGACACCTACGACTACGGCGTGCTGGCCCAGCGGGCGGCCGACATCGTGGCCGGCCCGCCGCGAAAGCTGATCGAAACCGTCGCCGGCGAGATCGCCGACGACGTCATGAACGACAAGCGGGTGCACGCCGTCGAAGTGGTCGTCCACAAACCGGCCGCCCCGATCCCGCAAACCTTCGCCGACGTGGCGGTCGTAGCACGGCGATCACGCCGCGGCGGCCGCGGCTCCGTGGTGCCGGCCGGAGGCCCGCGCCTGTGACCCGTGTAGTGCTGTCGATCGGATCCAACCTCGGTGACCGGTTGGCCCGGCTGCAATCGGTAGTCGACGGGCTCGGCGAGTCGGTGCGCGCCGTCTCGCCGGTGTACGAAACCGAGCCGTGGGGCGGCGTGGACCAAGGGCCGTTCCTCAACGCGGTGCTGATCGCCGAGGATCCCTCATGTGACGCACACGGCTGGTTGCGGCGCGCCCAGGCTTTTGAGCAAGCAGCCGATCGGGTGCGTGGCCAGCGCTGGGGCCCGCGCAGCCTCGATGTGGATCTGGTCGCCTGCTACGACGACGGCGCCGAGCTGTTCTCCCGAGACAACGGCCTGACGCTGCCGCACCCGCTGGCTCACCTGCGGGCGTTCGTGATGGTCCCGTGGCTGGCCGTCGACCCGGACGCCGAGCTGACAGTGGCCGGAGGAAAGCGTTCCGTGGCCCGGCTGTTGTCCGAGCTGGAGCCTGCCGATCGTGCCGGTGTGCGACGAACCGACTTGGTGCTCACACCGCGGACGTCAGGAAACTGATGGGCCCGACCAGGAAACGTGACCTGACGGGCGCGGTGATCGGCGCTGCGGTGGTCGGCTATCTGCTTGTGGTGCTGCTCTACCGGTGGTTTCCGCCGATCACAGTGTGGACGGGCGCGTCGCTGCTCGGCGTGGCTGCGGCCGAGGCGCTATGGGGCCGATATGTGCGCACGAAGATCAACGACGGCGAGATCGGCGACGGACCCGGCTGGCTACATCCGCTGGCGGTGGCCCGAAGCGTGGTCATCGCCAAGGCTTCGGCGTGGGTGGGCGCCGTGGTGCTGGGTTGGTGGATCGGGGTGCTGGTGTACCTGCTGCCGCGGCGTTCCACGCTGCGGGTCGCTGGCGAAGACACCACCGGCACGGTGGTCGCGGCCGCCTGCGCACTGGCTCTGGTGGTCGCCGGACTGTGGCTTCAGCATTGCTGTAAATCGCCGAGCGATCCCACCGAACGCGGCAACGGCGCCGAAACCTAAGCCTGGCCCGCGGCCGGATGACGAGGCCCGCCGCGACGCGGGCCGACCGTGAATGGAGCGATCAGGGCAGGTGAGAATCGCCGGGACGCGACGACACGCGCAGTGACGTCCTCCCGGTACAGTCAG
>NZ_DASRBZ010000436.1:0-2350 GCF_035653355.1 Mycobacterium sp.
GAATACTCGAGGTTCCACGGATTGCGGGTGGCGCCGTAGATGTCGTTGAAGCTCTGCCAGTCGGCCAGCGCCACCGGCACATTGGTCTTGCCGAGGATGATCGCGCCGGCGTCTTTGAGTCGCATCACGGCCACCGCGTCCTCGCTGGCCCGCCACTCGGCGAACTCGCGAAAGCCCCACGTGGTGGGCAGCCCGGCCACGTTGTACGACTCTTTGACGGTCATCGGCACGCCCAGCAGCGGCCGTCGTTCGCCGCGGCCGCGCCGCTGGTCGGCGGCTCTGGCGGCCTCACGCGCGCGGTCGAAGTCCCGCACCACGACCGCGTTGATCTGGCCGTCGAATGCCTCGATGCGCGCGATCGCCGCGTCCACCAGCTCGACGGACGACACCTCGCGTCGCTCCAGCGCGGCCGCCAGCGCTGCGGCACCATCAAAGGGAGATGTGCTCATGGCGTCACCCTCGCTCGTGTTCGTTGCCGAGCGCCGCGGGCCTGCGACCCGCGCGCAACGTTCGTCGACGCCCCCAACACGGTCATCGCCGGCTCATCATACCCCGGCCACGCATGTCCGAGTTTGCGGGGAAACCCAGGTCGATGCCGCTCCGTCGGCCGCAAAAACGTGGGCTCGGTTCGAGGACGCGATCGCCGCCCCGAACGCCTGGTCGGAGTGATACCCTGCTCGCCAGGAGTTCACAGGGGAGCATTATGCTGAACAAAAGCGACAACGAGACTGTCTGCCGCGTCGGACCCGGTACGCCAATGGGCAGACTCATGCGCGAATACTGGGTGCCGGTGCTCCTTTCGCGCGAGCTTCCACGTCGCGACAGCGACCCCGTGCGCGTCCTGCTGCTCGGCGAGAAACTGATCGCGTTCCGCGACAGCTCCGGGCAGGTCGGGCTCATCCAGCATCATTGCCCTCACCGCGGCGCATCGCTGTTCTTCGGCAGAAACGAAGACAATGGGCTGCGGTGGTCGACACCGACTACGGTGCCATGTACGCCGCCTACCGTCCGGCGCACGACAACTTGAACTACTGGCGCTTTGCCCAGTTCCTGTTTCCGTGCTACGTCATGATCCCGACCTACGTGCTGGGCCTCCAGGTCCTCGCGCGCGCCTGGGTGCCGATGGACGACGAGCACCTGCTGTTTTTCGGGATGACGGCTCGGTCGCGTCGGCCGGCGCCGAACCCTGCCCGTGGCGGCGCCCTGCCAGCTCGCACCGGCCTGGAGAAGCTGCCGCAATCTACCGATTGGTATGGTCGTTTCCGCCTGGTGGCCAACGCCAGGAACGATTACCTGATCGACCGCGAGTGGCAGCGCAGCCGCGGCGACTACACCGGCATCGCTGGCGTTCCCACTCAGGACCAGGCCATCACCGAAAGCATGGGGCCGATCTACGACCGCGGGTCCGAGCACCTGGGCACCAGCGACGTCATGGTCATCCGTGTCAGGCGACGCCTCATCCAGGCGGCCCGCGCGTTGGTGGAAGGAAGAAGGTATCACGCCACCGGGGGTCGATCATCCCGAGGTGTACCGCGTGCGCTCCGGTGGCTGCTTCCTGCCCGAGGGCGCGGACTGGCTCGAAGCAACCGCCGACCTGCGTCGAGCGTTCGTCGAGCATCCGGAGCTTGACCCTGGCATCAGTGGCGGCCAGGCATAACCCGATGCCGGGCAGTGTCAACCGACGCGGCTTCGTCCGCTTCGCCACAACCAGCCTTGCGGCCGCGCCATTGCTGCTAGAGGCGTGCCAGACCCCGGCGCCATCCGCATCTTCGCCGCCCGGCTCCAACAGCGCCACGCCGTCGCCGCCGGCGAAGAGCTCGGTGTTCCCCACGTACGTTCCGCTCACCAACGGGCCAAAGCCGGACTACCCATCGATCGGCCCCCTGTACGAGGACGCATTCGACACCTATCCGCCAAACCCCGTCAAAGCGATCTCCGCGCCACCTGGCAAAGGTGGTCGGGTCGATATCACCACCATCGCCCTGTTTCCACCGCCGACCCCATTCGACCAGAATCCCGCCTGGCAGGCTGTCAACAAAGAATTGAACGCCAACGTTCGGTTCAATATCCTGCCAAGTGGCGACTACGCGGTCAGGATGGCCACGCTCATGGCGGGCAACGACGTGCCCGACATGATCTTCTTCTGGCAGCCGCCGGGCGCAACGAGCGCCATCGGCGCCTTGAATGGTGAACCACAGTTCGTCGAAAGCGCCTGCGCGGACCTCAGCCCGTATCTCGCGGGCGATGCGGCCAGGGACTACCCCTACCTCGCGGCGATACCAACCAGCGCGTGGGTCAATTCAGGATCCGGGTACAACGGCAAGCTGCTGATGGTGCCGCTGCACCGCCA
>NZ_DASRBZ010000437.1:0-3063 GCF_035653355.1 Mycobacterium sp.
GTCGACCGGCAGGTTCAACCCCGGGCCCGATACCTGCGTGATCGCCGACGACCTCGGCAGCGTGCTCGAACCGGGTCACGACGGCATCGGCTGGCTCGCGCAGCGGGGCTACGTGCCTCTCGGCTACAAGGGCGATGCAGCCAAGACGGCCGCGACCTTCCCCGTCATCGACGGTGTGCGCTACGCGATACCGGGTGACCGAGCGCGCCACCTGGCCGACGGCTCTATCGAGTTGCTTGGCCGCGACTCGGTGTGCATCAACTCCGGTGGGGAAAAGATTTTCGTCGAAGAGGTCGAGACCGCGATCGCGTCTCATCCTGCGGTGGCCGACGTGGTGGTGGCCGGGCGACCCAGCGAGCGTTGGGGCCAGGAGGTGGTCGCCGTCGTGGCGCTGGCCGCTGGTGCTGAGGCCAGTGACCGGGAATTGATCGAGCACGCGGCAAAGTCGGTGGCGCGCTACAAACTGCCGAAAGCGGTCGTGTTCCGCCCAGCCATCGAGCGCAGCCCGTCCGGCAAGGCCGACTACCGCTGGGCCCGCGAGCAGGCGATCAGCGACGGCTAGCGGCCTTGAGCCGGTGGCGTACGCGCATACGCGCGACCCGCAGCGCAGCATTTGCTCCGAGCCGCAACGGCCTTCCGAACGGTGGGGCCGCGGTTCCGGTAATGCTGAACGGCAGGTCGTTGCCGACCACCGTCCGGTAGTGGCTGAATGTGTCGAAGCCGGCCTTGCCGTGGTAGGCCCCCATCCCGCTGCGACCCACTCCGCCGAACGGGGCGGCGGACGGAATCATCTGCGCGGCAAAGTCATTGCGGGCCACACCACCGCTACGCGTTTGGCGGACGAAGGCGCGGAAGTCGTCGTCATCAGGCCCGTACCAGTAGGCCACCAGCGGAGCGGGGCGCTGGTTGATGTAGTCGATCGCGTCGGCGAGCCGCGAATAACCTTTGACTGCCAAGACGGGACCAAAGATCTCCTCGTCGGCGATCTTCATGCGGTCGTCGATGTCGCGGACGATGGTCGGCGGGATCTTGCGGCTAGCGCGGTCGGGTAGCTGTTCACCCTGCGGGACAATGGCTTCGACAGTGGCGCCGTTGGCGCACGCGTCCTCGATCAGTCCAACCACTCTCTCGAAGTTGGCCTGGTTGACACTGGAGCAGTAGTCGTCATTCGAGACGATGCTCGGGAAAATGTCGCGCAGCGTCTGGCGCGCGACTTCGACAAACGCCTCAAGTTGGTCGTCGGGCACGAAAACATAGTCAGGGCAGACGCAGACCTGTCCCCCGTTGACCATGCGCGCCCGGGCGATGCGTGCTGCCGATCGGCGAATGTTTGCGTTCGGGGCGACTACCACCGGATTTTTCCCGCCCAGCTCCAGCGTCACGGGGACGAGATTCTGCGCAGCCGCCTGCTGCACCAACGAGCCCACCGACGGGGAGCCGGTGAAGAACAAGTGGTCGAACGGCAACGACGCGAATGCGGCGGCGACGTCGGGACCGCCGGTGACGACGTCTAGCTCGGTTGCGTCGAAGTAATTGGGTGCCGTCGACTTCATCAGCTCAGCGGTGTGTGCGGTGATCTCCGACATCTTGATGATCACCCGGTTGCCCGCGGCGAAAGCCGCCGACGCCGGCAATACCACAAGGTTGAGCGGAAAGTTCCACGGCCCGATGATCCCCACAACTCCAACCGGGCATGGCTGAACCTCGGCCCGCAGACCACACAGGCGCGCCGCGCGCATCAGTTTGGTCGGCCGCATCCATTTCGCGACATGCGATCTCGTGTGCTCGATGACCGAGATCATGCCGACGACTTCGGTGAACAACGACGCCGACTTGGACCGGGTTCCGTAATCGGCCGACATCGCGTCGACGAACGCGTCGGTGTTGTCCAGGACAAGCGCGAGCAACCGGTCGATGCGATCGCGCCGCACTGCGACACTGGGCGGCCCGTCGGCCATGAACGATCGTCGCTGTTGCTCCAGGCTCGCACGCATCGCTGAGCACTCCTGGCCCGAGGTGTCGACCCGTTCGCCCACCGGACTCATGGCTTCACAGCTTACGGCAACTGCGACGGTGTCGATATAGTCTACTGTAAGATTTACAGTACGATCATGCAGCCGATGCGGGGAGCAGCCGTGGATAGTCAACTGCAGGACGTCGCCGTCACCGACGACAAGCCCGCCGACTACATCCGCGACCCGTACCCGTACTTCGCCCAGAAGCGCGGCGATGCCGGCGTCTTCCACGGCACGGTCATGGACTATTCCAAGACCCCGGAGTCGCTTAGGCCGAAGAGATCATTCGCCGCGATGTCGTTCGACGCTGTCAACAAGGCGTTCCGCGACGGCCAGGTGTTCAGCTCGAAGATGTACGACACCACCATCGGCCTGTTCATGGGTCCGACCATCTTGGCGATGGAGGGTAAAAAGCACCGCGAGCACCGCAACCTGGTGTCGGCGGCGTTCAAGTCCAAAGCGCTGGCCCGCTGGGAACCCACCATCGTCCGGCCGATCTGCAACGCGTTGATCGACGAGTTCATCGAGGACGGCCGAGCGAACCTCGTCCGGCAGTACACGTTCGAGTTCCCCACCCGTGTCATCGCCAGCCTGTTGGGCTTGCCAGAAGAAGACCTGCCGATGTTCCACCGTCGCGCAGTGGAATTGGTCAGCTACACGGTTAAGTACGAACGCGCCTTCGAAGCATCGGCGGCGCTAAAAGACTACTTTCTCGAGCAAATCGAACTACGCAAATCCAAGCCCACCGAGGACATCATCGGCGATCTGGTGACCGCCGACATCAACGGCGAGAAGCTCAGCGACGAAGCGATCTATTCCTTCCTTCGGCTGCTGCTGCCGGCCGGGCTGGAAACCACCTACCGGTCATCGGGCAATCTGTTGTTCCTGTTGCTCACTCACCCTGAGCAATTCCAAGCGGTGCAGATGAACCGCGAGCTGATCCCGCCGGCGATCGAGGAGGGTCTGCGCTTGGAGACACCGCTGACCACGGTGCAACGGTTCACCACTGAAGACACCGAACTCGAAGGGGTCGAGATACCGGCACGCT
>NZ_DASRBZ010000438.1:0-2962 GCF_035653355.1 Mycobacterium sp.
TGGCCTTGGAGTCGTCGACGTAGCTGATGCCGTCGACGACGGCCACCACCTCGGCGCGGTGTCGCCCGACGCGAAAAGACGCGAGCGCGTCGGCGACCGCTTGGGCGGGCACCCCGACGCAGCGGGCCAGCGCCGCAGCGCCGAGCGCGTCGAGCACGCCCACCGGCCCCGGCACCGGTATCGAGTCGACCTGCGCCAGCGCGAGGTCGTCGGCGAAAGCCCGGTCGACCAGCTGCCCGTCGCGCACGCCGAGCTCCCCGGCAGCCGGTTGGCCGAGCCGGAACCCGACCCGCACGGGCGCACTCGCGGTGTCCAGCAGCGCTGCTGCGCGATCATCGTCGAGCCCGACCACAGCTACCCGGCCGCCCAGCACTCGTGCCTTCGCCGCCGTATAGGCGGCCATGCTGCCGTGCCAGTCCAGGTGGTCCTCGGCGATGTTGAGCACTGCGCCGGCCTCGGGCCGCACTGACGGCGCCCAGTGCAGCTGGAAACTGGACAGTTCCACCGCCAGCAACTCGGCAGGCTCGGCCAGGGCGTCCAGCAGCGGGTTGCCGATGTTGCCGCACAGCCGGGCGTTGAGGCCGGCCGCGGTGAGCATGGCGTGCAGCATCGAGGTGGTGGTGGTCTTGCCGTTGGTGCCGGTGACCGCCAGCCAGCGGCGTGGCGGCCCGTAGTGGCCGGAGGCGTCAAGCCGCCAGGCTAGTTCGACGTCGCCCCAGATCGGCACGCCGGCCGCGGCGGCAGCGGCCAGTAGCGGCGCGGTCGGTCGAAAGCCGGGACTGGTGACCACCAGCGCATAGTCGCCGATGTGCTGCGCGGCGGCGGACGGACTCGTCGCGGCCACCCCGCCTTCGGCGTAGTGCTGCAATGCGGCTGGGTCGTCGTCGCACAGGGTCGGTCGCACCCCCAGGGGCGCCAGCGCGGCGAGCACCGAACGCCCCGTCATCCCGGCGCCGGCCACCAGTACGGGCGCGTCCGGTGCGAGCGGGTTCAGCCCGGCCTCGTGCCCCATGTCAGTCGCCGATCGCGGCCAGCCACTCGCTGTAGAACAGGGCCACACCCAGACCGCAGCTGATGGCGGTGAGCAGCCAAAACCGCACGATGACCGTGGTCTCGGCCCAGCCTGCGAGCTCGAAATGGTGGTGGAAGGGCGCCATTCGGAACACCCGCCGACCGGTGGTGCGAAAGGCCAGGATCTGCAGCACCACCGAGGTGATCTCGGCGACAAACAGCGAACCCAGCACGACGGCGAGGATCTCGGTGCGGCTGGTCACCGAGATGCCCGCGAGAATTCCGCCCAGCGCCAGTGATCCGGTGTCGCCCATGAAGATCCTGGCCGGCGCGGCATTCCACCACAGAAAGCCGATGCAGGCGCCTGCTGTCGCGGCCGCGACCAGTGCCAGATCCAGGGGGTCGCGCACGTTGTAGCAACCCAGTCCCGGCGCGGTCGCGCAGGCGTTGCGGTACTGCCAGAACGTGATCAGCACGTAGGCCGCGGTGACCATCGCCATGGACCCGCCGGCCAGCCCGTCGAGGCCGTCGGTGAAGTTGACCGCATTCGACCATGCACTGACCACGACCACGCAAAACAGGACGAACAACGCGGGAGCCAAAGTGACCGTGGCGATTTCGCGTACATAGGACAGGTCGGAGCTGGCCGGGGTCAGGCCGTCGGTGTTGCGGAACTGCAACACCAGCACCGCGAACAACACCGCCGCCGTGATCTGGCCGACCATCTTGGCGGTCTTGTTCAACCCCAGGTTGCGTGACCGCCGCACCTTGATCAGGTCGTCGACGAAGCCGACGGCGCCGAGCGCGGTGGCCAACAGCAACACCAGCAGCCCTGAGGCCGAAGGTCCGTAGCTGTCGAAGGCCAGGCCCGCCAGATGGGTGCCCAAGTAGCCCGCCCAGATGCCGGCCAGGATCGCCACCCCGCCCATCGACGGCGTGCCGCGCTTCGTCTGATGACTCGGGGGGCCGTCCTCGCGAATCTCGTGGCCGAACCCCTGCCTGGTGAACAACCGGATCAAGGCAGGGGTCAGCAAGATCGACACCGTCAACGAAATGCCGACGGCGATGAGGATCTCGATCATGACCGAACGCCCCGGCCATCGCCGGCAACGTCGGCGACCAGCGCATCCGCCAGTTCACCGAGCCCGGCGGCGTTGGAGGCCTTGACCAGCACCACATCTCCCGGCTGCAGTTCGGCGCGCAGCAACGCCAGCGCGGCGTCGGCGTCGGCGACGGGAATGGCCTCGGCCCCCCACGAGCCCTCCATCACCGCGCCGTGGTGCATGGCGCTCATCGACCTCCCGGTTCCGACGACAACGAGACGAGACACATCTAAGCGCACCGCCAACCGGCCGATGCGATCATGCTCGGTTATCGCGTCGTCGCCGAGTTCGGCCATCTCCCCCAGCACCGCCCAGCTGCGACGCGGCTGCGGTGCCTGATGGGCGATCGAGGCCAGTGCTTGCAACCCGGCGCGCATCGAGTCGGGGTTGGCGTTGTAGGCGTCGTCGATGACGGTCACCCCGTCGGCGCGGGTGATCACCTGCATGCGGTGCCGCGACACCGGTCCGGCACTGGCCAGCGTGTCCGCCACCTGCTCGAGGCTGGCTCCGCATTCCAACGCCACGGCTGCGGCGGATAGCGCGTTGCTGACCTGGTGTTCGCCGTGCACGCCGAGGTGGACGTCGACGGCGGAGTCGCAGGTGTGCAAGGTGAAGTGCGGGCGGGCCAGCTCGTCGAGGGTGACCGGCCCGGCCCAGACGTCACTGGGGCCGGCGTCGGAGCTTTGGCTTCGGCTGACCCGCACCACCCGGGCCGCGGTTTTGTCGGCCATCGCCGCCACTGCCGGGTCGTCGGCATTGAGTATCACCACGCCGGATGGCGGGACCGCTTGTGGCAGTTCGGATTTGGTCGCCGCGATCGCTTCCCTGGACCCGAATTCGCCCAGATG
>NZ_DASRBZ010000439.1:0-3651 GCF_035653355.1 Mycobacterium sp.
TCACCGGACTAGCCGCGCCATCACCCAACGCGCAGAACGACTTTCCCAAAATCGTGTCGGAGATGTCCGACAATTTGTCCAAGTCTTCGTGGGTGCCCTTGCCGGTTTCGAGTCGCTCGTAGATCTGCTCCAGCCAGTAGGTGCCTTCCCGGCATGGCGTGCATTTGCCGCAGGATTCGTGTTGGTAGAACTCCGTCCAGCGGCGCACCGCACGCACCACACAGGTGGTCTCGTCGAAAATCTCTAGCGCCTTGGTGCCCAGCATGGAGCCGGCCTCCCCCATGCCCTCGTAATCCAGTGGCACATCGAGATGATCGTCGGTGAGCAGCGGCGTCGACGATCCGCCGGGTGTCCAAAACTTCAGGCGGTGCCCGGACCGCACGCCGCCGGCGTAGCCGAGCAGCTCACGCAGCGTGATGCCCAGAGGCGCCTCGTACTGACCGGGGCGAGTCACATGACCCGACAGCGAATACAGCGTAAAGCCGGGCGATTTCTCGGTGCCCATCGACCGGAACCAGTCGACACCGTGGAGGACGATCGGTGGCACGCTGGCGATGGTTTCGACGTTGTTGATCACCGTCGGGCACGCATAGAGCCCGGACACTGCCGGAAACGGTGGCCGCAGCCGAGGCTGGCCGCGCCGGCCCTCCAGCGAGTCCAAAAGCGCGGTCTCCTCGCCGCAGATGTAGGCGCCCGCGCCGGCGTGCACCACCATCTCCAGGTTGTAGCCGGAACCGGCGATGTCGCGGCCCAAGAACCCGGCCGCGTATGCCTCGGCCACGGCATTCTGTAGCCGGCGCAACACCGGAACTACTTCACCGCGCACGTAGATGAAGGCGTGGCTGGCCCGAATCGCATACGCCGCAATGATGCTGCCTTCGATCAACACGTGCGGGGTGGTGAACATCAGCGGGATGTCTTTGCACGTGCCGGGCTCGGATTCGTCGGCGTTTACCACCAGATAGTGCGGCTTGGCCGCCGGACCTTCGTCGCCTTGCGGGATGAACGACCACTTCGTCCCGGTCGAAAAACCGGCGCCGCCTCGGCCCCGCAGACCGGAGTCCTTGACGGTTTGCAGCACCGCGTCGGGTTCCATGTCGAGCGCTTTCTGCAGGGCCCGGTAGCCGTTGTGGCGGCGGTAGGTCTCCAGCGTCCACGACTGCGGGTCGTCCCAATAGCGGGTGAGGACCGGGGTCAACGGCGTTGAAATAGCCATCAGCGGCCGTCCCTGGAAGGCGGTAATGGGGCCTGCATGTCGTTTTCCTTCGCCACTCGCAGACCGGCCAAGGTGGCGTCGCCTGCACCGCCCTGCCCCTCGTCGGGACGTTGGTCGGGAAACCCGGCCAGGATGCGTTCGGTTTGCCGAAAGGGGCAGAGCGGAGCGCCGCGAGTGGGCCTCGGCAGTTTCCCGGAGCGCAGCGCGTCGACGAGTTCGCGCGCCGACTCCGGTGTCTGGTTGTCGAAAAACTCCCAGTTGACCATGACCACCGGCGCGTAATCGCATGCGGCGTTGCATTCCACATGCTGCAAGGTGATCTTGCCGTCCGGCGTGGTCTGGTCGTTGCGGACGCCGAGATGGTTCACCAGAGTCTCGAAGATGGCGTCGCCGCCCATGATCGCGCACAAGGTGTTGGTACACACCCCGACCAGGTAGTCGCCGGTGGGCCCGCGACGATACATCGAGTAAAAGCTCGCCACTGCGGCGACTTCCGCGCCAGTGAGCCCCAGCTGCTCGCCGCAGAATTCCAAACCCGCCGGGGTGAGGTAGGAGTCCTCTGACTGCACCAGGTGCAGCAGCGGCAAAATTGCCGAACGGGGATTCGGGTAGCGGCCGATGATCTCCTTGGCGTCGACCTCCAGCCGTGCCTTGACTTCTGGCGGATACGACTCCGGTGCGCCTTCGACGACGAACTGCCCGGGCTCTTCGGGTGGAGGGCCCAGGTGGAGGAACACCGGCTCGCCTTGCGGGCCGGTCACCGGTCGACCCCACCCATCACCGGGTCGATGCTGGCGACCGCAGCGATCACGTCGGCGACCATGCCGCCCTCGCACATCGCGGCGACCGCCTGCAGGTTGGTGAACGACGGATCGCGGTAGTGCACCCGGTAGGGGCGGGTGCCGCCGTCACTGACCATGTGCACGCCCAGCTCACCACGCGGCGACTCCACCGCGACGTAGACCTGGCCCGGCGGCACGCGGATGCCCTCGGTCACCAGCTTGAAGTGGTGGATCAGCGCTTCCATCGAGCTGCCCATGATCTTGGCGATGTGTTCCGGCGAATTGCCCAGCCCGTCGGGGCCGACTTTGAGATCCGCGGGCCAGGCGATCTTGCGGTCCTCGACCATGATCGGGCCGGGCTTCAACTTATCGAGGCACTGCTCGATGATCTTCAACGACTCGTGCATCTCTTTGACGCGAATGATGTAGCGCCCGTAGGCGTCACAACCGTCGTCGGTGATGACGTCAAACTCGTAGTTCTCATATCCGCAATACGGTTCGGCGCGACGCAGGTCGTAAGCCAACCCGGTGGAGCGGAGGATCGGCCCAGTGATACCCAGCGCCATGCACCCGGCCAGGTCCAGGTAGCCGATGCCTTGAGTGCGGGCCTTCCAGATGTAGTTCTCGTTGAGCAGGTCCTCCAGGTCGCGCAGCCGACGCGGCATCAGGTCCAGGAACTTGCGGATCTCGGCAACCGCGTTGTCCGGCAGATCTTGGGCCAGCCCGCCGGGGCGGATGTAGGCGTGGTTCATCCGCAATCCGGTGATCAGCTCGAACAGGTTGAGCACCAGTTCACGTTCCCGGAAGCCGAGGAACATTGCGGTCATCGCGCCCAGTTCCATGCCGCCGGTCGCCAATGCAACCAGGTGTGACGAGATCCGGTTGAGCTCCATCATCATCACCCGGATGACGTTGACGCGCTCCGGGATCTGGTCGGTGATGCCGAGTAGTTTCTCCACACCCAGGCAGTAGGCGGTTTCGTTGAAAAACGGTGACAGGTAATCCATTCGGGTCACGAAGGTGACGCCCTGGGTCCAGTAACGGTATTCCAGGTTCTTCTCGATCCCGGTGTGCAGGTAACCGATTCCGCAGCGGGCCTCGGTGACGGTTTCGCCCTCGATTTCAAGGATCAGCCGCAGCACGCCGTGTGTGGAGGGGTGCTGGGGTCCCATGTTGACGACGATGCGGTCGCCGGGGTCTCCGTCGCGGGCCGCCTGGACAACCTCTTCCCAATCCTGGCCGCCGGCCATCAATACCGTCTCGGTCGGTTCGCTCATCAGTTGTAGGCTCTCCGTTCGTCGGGCGGGGGGATCTTCGCGCCCTTGTACTCCACCGGGATGCCGCCGAGCGGGTAGTCCTTGCGTTGCGGATGCCCGTGCCAGTCGTCAGGCATCTCGATGCGGGTCAGCGAGGGGTGGCCGTCGAAGATGATTCCGAAGAAGTCGTAGGTCTCGCGCTCGTGCCAGTCGTTGGTCGGGTAGATGGGGAACAGCGACGGAATATGCGGATCATCATCGGGCGCAGCGACTTCCAGCCGCACGCGGCGGTTGTGGGTGATCGACCGCAACTGGTACACCGCATGCAATTCGCGGCCCGTTTCGTGCGGGTAGTGCACACCGCTGACACCGAGGTTCAGTTCGAAGCGCAGCGCCG
>NZ_DASRBZ010000440.1:0-8743 GCF_035653355.1 Mycobacterium sp.
CGCGCCGGCTTTCGTGCGGAAAAGTTCCGTGCGCAACAGGTCGTCCTCGCTGAGGCTGAACAGATCGCCTTCGTCGGCGATGACCTTCGCCTGCAGCAGCGCGATGCCCGCCTCGTATCCCAGCCCCTCGATGTCCAGCGCGCCGCGGCTGGCGACGTGAAAAACGCGCTCCCGCAACTGCGCGGGGCATGATCGAGCGTTAGGACAACGGATATCGGCGTCGCCTTCCTTGGCCGGCGCCAACGTGGTGCCGCACTCGGGACACGTTGTGGGCATGACGAATTCGCGTTCCGAGCCATCGCGCAGGTCGACGACGGGGCCCAGCACCTCGGGGATGACGTCGCCGGCCTTGCGGATCACCACGGTGTCGCCGATCAGTACGCCCTTGCGTTTGACCTCCGAGGCGTTGTGCAGGGTGGCCAGCCCGACGGTCGAGCCGGCAACCTTTACCGGTGTCATGAACGCGAACGGCGTAACCCGCCCGGTGCGACCGACATTGACCCGGATGTCGAGCAGTTTGGTCTGCGCCTCCTCGGGCGGGTATTTGTAGGCGATCGCCCACCGAGGAGCGCGTGACGTCGAACCCAGCCTGCGCTGCAGGGCCACCTCGTCGACTTTGACGACGACACCGTCGATTTCGTGGTCGACGTCGTGGCGGTGCTCACCCCAATAGTCGATCTGCTGTTGCACGCCGGCCAAATCGTCGACGCGTTTCGTGTGCTCGGAAACCGGTAGCCCCCAAGCCGCCAACGCTAGGTACGCCTCGTGCAGGGTGGCCGGTCGAAAGCCTTCGGTGTGTCCTATCCCGTGGCAGATCATCCGCAGTTTTCGACGTGCGGTGACCGCCGGATCCTTTTGCCGAAGCGATCCGGCGGCGCTGTTGCGCGGATTGGCGAACGGCGATTTGCCGTCGGCGACCAAAGCTGCGTTGAGCGCCTCGAAGTCCGCGATCCGGAAAAACACCTCGCCGCGCACCTCGAGCACCGCCGGTATCGGGAAGTCGTCGCTGGCGTCGAGGCGCTCCGGCACGTCGTCGATCGTGCGGGCGTTGAGCGTCACGTCCTCACCTGTGCGGCCATCTCCGCGGGTGGCCGCCCTCGCCAGGCGGCCGTCGCGATACACCAGGGACAACGCCACTCCGTCGATCTTGAGTTCGCAGAGATAGTGGGCCTCGTCGCCGACCTCGGCGCGGATCCGGGCGGCCCAGGCGGCAAGTTCCTCCTCGCTGAATGCGTTGTCCAGGCTGAGCATCCGCTCGAGATGTTCGGCCGGCATGAAGTCGGTGGCAAATCCGGCACCACCGACCAGTTGGGTGGGCGAATCCGGTTTGCGCAGCTCGGGATATTGCTCCTCAAGGGCGATGAGCCGGCCGAGCAGTTTGTCGAACTCCGCATCGGAAATGATCGGCGCGTCGCGCACGTAGTAGCGAAACTGGTGTTCGCGGACTTCGTCGGCCAGTTCCTGCCACTGCCGTCGGATGTCCGGTGCGACCGAATCAGCCTCTGCTGAGCTCACCTTGGCAGGTTATCGGAGGGCTCCGACGAGAGCGCGGTCACTGCTCGACGTATGCCCGCAGCCGGTCGATCGCGGCGTCCCAGCGACGCGACAATGCGGTCAGATAGTCGCTGGCTTGAGCCAGCGGTTCGGTACGAACGGTCCAGATGCGTTCGCGTCCTCGCCGGCTGCTGCTGACCAATCCGGCCACCTCCAGCAGCTGCAAGTGTTTGGTCGCGGCCTGCCTGGTGACCGGAATCGCTTGGCTGAGTTGACAAGTCGAGCTCGGCCCGCCCTCGCAAAGCCGGACGATGATGCTCATACGGTTGGGGTCGCCCAGCGCGTCGAATACCGGCGCCAGCTTCGCTGTCACACTGTTTGCTCCAATGCCAGGTACTTCTGCACGAGCTGCACCTGGTGGGCCCAGCCTCCGCTGTTGGCCTCGAAGGCGGTAGAGCGACGCGGCTCGGGGATGGCGTCGAAACCGGATTCGACGATGGTCAGCAGCACACCCTCAGGAGTCTCCGACAAGGTGAACTCCACCAATGTGGTGGGCTCCTCATCGACGTCCGGCTCGCCGGCGCATGGATGCCAACGGTAGGCGAACCGTGTCGGAGGTTCGACCGCGACGATCTGCCAGGTGCTTCGGTTCCCAGCATGCGGCTCTTGGAGTTTGGCGACGTCGTCGTCGACGGTGGTCGGAGTGATCGTCGCGGTGACCGATTTCCCAGCAACGAAAGGACCGTCGAATCGGACGCCGAACCAGCGGCCGAATTCGTCCGCCTCGCTGATGGCGCGCCAGACCCGCTCCAGCGGCGCGCGCAACACAACCTGCTTTTCGATCCGATCCGTACTCATATGCAACCTCCTGGTTGCATATCAGTACAGCACTCTCCGCCCCGAATTGCAACCTTTTGGTTGCGTATCGGCCCTTGGCTAGACGGCGTCGGGGTCTTGCGCGAACACCTCCGCGGCCCGCCGGGCGAGCTTGATCGCGGTGCGGGCCCACTCCGGGGTCGCCCCGGCCAGACCGCATGCCGGGGTGATGCCGATTCGCTCCCGCAGCTGCGAGCGGGCAAAAGCGAGCCGGTCGGTGATCGCCACCGTGGCGGCAGCGATTTCTTCTACCGACGGTCGCGGTGCAGGGGCGCTGGCAGGAACGAGGCCGAGCATCACGGTGCGCCCCGATTCGAGGAATTCCGCGATGCCGTCGAGGTCCGCGGTGTCCCGTGCGTTCCTGGCGTCGACGGATACTGCGCGAAAATTGCTGGTTTGCAAGAGGTTCCACGGCAATGATGATGCACAACTATGCAGCAGCGCGTCAGCGCCGGCCCTGGCGACGCAGGTGTCGAGCGCTGCGGTGGCCAGTGCCTCGTCGATCGGATCGACCGGGGTCAACGCGGTCACGCCGGTCAGCTGCCCGGCCAGGGCCGCCGGTAGCGAAGGCTCGTCAAACTGCACCACGACCGGTGTGTCGAGCCGGCGTGATACCGCCGCACGGTGCGCCTCGACACCCTCGGCCAGTGACGCTGCCAGGTCGCGCACGGCGCCGTGGTCGGTGATCGCCCGGTGTCCGTTGGCAAGCTCCAACTCGGCCGCCAAGGTCACCGGCCCAGGGGCCTGCACCTTGACCGGGCGGCCACTGCCGCGCAGGCCCGCCTTTTCCCACGCTTCTTCCAGCGCGTCGATGTCCTCGTCGAGCAGGCTGGCCGCCCTGCGCATCACCGCGCCGGGTCGGCCTGCGATGCGATAGCCACGCGGCACTGTGTCGATGGCCACGTCGATTAGCAGCGCGCCCGCACGCCCGATCATGTCGGCGCCGACTCCGCGGGCGGGCAGCTCCACAATGTGGGCCAACGCGTCGGCCAGCTCACCGACGACGACCTCAGCAGCTTCACGCGGAGAATCGCCCGGCCACGAGCCGTTGCCAGCAGCCGTTGCGAAAACACTCATCGGACAACCGTACTGGCGCCCCGCGACTACGCTCGATGCAGGGAAGGACCCGAAGAAATATGTCGCGACCGCTGCTGGTGTGGTGCTGCGCGGCGCTGATGGCCACGGCATGTACCCGCGTGGTGGGTGGCGCCGCGGTCCCGGCGTTCGGACCCCTTGGTGCCCTGTCGGGTGTCGACGTCGACGAAGTTCTGTTGGACCAGTCGCGGATGCGCGCGATCACCGGCACCGGGGACGACCTCACGATCATCCCGACCATGGACGGCAGCCAACTGGTGGACCTGGACTCGCTGGCCCAATCAGCTCCGCCGCAATGCCGGTTCTTCTACGCCGACACGGCAACATTCGGGCCCGATGTCGAGCAGTTCCACAAGACGACGTTTCAGTACCCGCCCAAAGGCGCGCTGATCTCCGAAGGAGCCGCCGGATATCGCGACGCCGACACCGCACGCCGCAGCTTCGACACCCTGGTCACCACCGTGGAGCACTGCGCGGCCACGTCGGCCGGATGGCTGTTGGTGGGCGACTGGAACGCCGAGGAAGACGCGTTGCACACCAGGCCGGGCGCCTGCGGGCGTGATTATCGGGTCAAGTCCGTGGTTTTGGTGGAAGTGACCTTTTGCGGTTTTCCCGAGTCGGTGCCCGACATCGTGATGACCAACATCACGGCGAAAGTGCCCGGCTAGCCCCTGTTACGAGGTGCCGGCGATCGTGGCGCTGCCGATCACCTCGTCGCCCTCGGGGTCGGGGCGATACAGCACCAGCGTCTGCCCGCGGGCGACGCCCCGCAACGGGTCATGCAGCTGAACCACGAGCGCGCCGTCCTTCAATTCCGCTGTGGCGGGAACGGTTTCGCCGTGGGCGCGGACCTGGACTACGCACTCGACGGGTTCGTGCGGCGCTGTTCCGGTGGTGAACACCGGTTCACGCCCGGTCAGTGTCCACACGTCGAGGTCGGCGGCCGCACCCACCCGCACGGTCGCCGTGTCGGCGTCGATCGCAGTCACGTAGCGAGGCCGACCGTCCGGGCCGGGACCGGCGATGCCCAGTCCTTTGCGCTGCCCGATCGTGAACCCGTGCACCCCCTCGTGTTCGGCCAGCACCGTGCCGCGCGCGTCGACGACGGTGCCGCGACGGACCCCGATGCGCTCGCCGAGAAAGGCACGGGTGTCTCCCGAAGGAATGAAGCAGATGTCATGGCTGTCAGGCTTTTCCGCGACCGCCAAGCCGCGGCGAGCGGCCTCCGCTCGAATCTGTGGCTTCCGTGTGTCACCGACCGGGAACGCCGCGTGGCGCAGCTGATCGGCGGTGAGCACGGCCAGCACGTAAGACTGGTCCTTGTCCCGGTCGACCGCGCGGCGCAGCCGTCCACCGGAGAGCCGGGCGTAGTGGCCGGTGGCCACGGCGTCGAAACCCAACGCCAGGGCGCGAGCCGACAGTGCCGAGAACTTGATCCGCTGGTTGCACCGGACGCAGGGGTTGGGAGTTTCCCCACGGGCATAGGACGACACGAAGTCGTCGATCACGTCTTCGGAGAACTTCTCTGCGAAATCCCATACGTAGAACGGGATTCCCAGCACGTCGGCGACTCGCCGGGCATCGCCGGCGTCCTCCTTGGAGCAGCATCCCCGCGAGCCGGTTCGCAGCGTGCCGGGAGCACTCGACAGCGCGAGATGCACACCGACCACGTCGTGGCCGGCATCCACCATCCGGGCAGCGGCCACCGACGAGTCGACGCCGCCGCTCATCGCGGCGAGAACTTTCATCGCGACACCCCCGCGGCGGCCAGCGCGGCCTGCCGTGCGCGCGACACCGCACCTGGCAGCACCCGCAGCGCCGCGTCGACGTCGGCGTCGAGGCTGGTGTGCCCCAGCGACAGTCGCAGGGAGCTGCGGGCGCTGGCCGCATCGGCGCCCATCGCCAGCAGCACGTGAGAGGGCTGTGCCACGCCCGCGGTGCATGCGGAGCCGGTCGAGCATTCGATTCCATTGGCGTCCAACAACATCAGCAGTGCGTCGCCTTCGCAACCGTCAAACGTGAAGTGTGTGTTGCCCGGTAGCCGGGGCTCCCGCGCACCGTTGAGGTGAGCGTCTGGAACCGCCGCCAGGACGCCGTCGATGAGCCGGTCTCTCAGAGACCGAAGCCGCGCGCTGTTGGCCTCCAGCCCGTCGACCGCGATCTGCACCGCAGTAGCCATCCCGATAGCGCCAGCGACATCCGGTGTGCCAGAACGGATGTCGCGCTCTTGGCCGCCACCGTGCGTGAGCGGCACGCAGCTGACGTCACGGCGCAACAGCAACGCGCCGACACCCGGTGGACCACCGAACTTGTGTGCGGCCACACTCATTGCCGACAGGCCGCTGGCGCCGAAGTCGACCGGCAGCTGGCCCACTGCCTGGATCGCGTCACTGTGCATCGGCACATCGAATTCGGCTGCAATGGCGGCTAGTTCGGCGATCGGCATGACAGTGCCGACCTCATTGTTCGCCCACATCACCGAGACAAGCGCCACGTCGTCGTATCCGTCGAGTGCGTCGCGCAACGCGGCCGGCGACACCGACCCGTCCGGGCCCGTGGGCAGCCAAGTCACTTCGGCGCCTTCGTGTTCGGCCAGCCAGGTCACCGAGTCGAGGACGGCGTGATGCTCCACCGCGGTGGCGACGATGCGCCGATGGCGCGGCTCAGCGTCGCGGCGTGCCCAGTAAATGCCTTTGACGGCGAGGTTGTCGCTTTCGGTGCCGCCCGCGGTGAAGATAACCTCCGAGGGACGCGCGCCCAGCTTGTCGGCGATCAGCTCGCGCGACTCCTCCATCCGGCGGCGCGCGGCGCGGCCGGTGGTGTGCAGCGACGAAGCGTTTCCGACGGTGCCCAAGACAGCCGTCATCGCCTCGATGGCTGCGGGATACATCGGGGTGGTGGCGGCGTGGTCGAGGTACACCATGACCCGCCCAGGATACCGGCGCTATTCGGCGGCACCGTCCGCCAGGACGTAGCCGGCGAGGCTGCCCAACAACCCGGCGCAGTGCTCGACGAGTTGCTCCTGGGTGTAGTCGAGTTCGCCGTCGGCCCACCGGCGCAACACTTCGAACACCCCGCCGACGCCCAGAATTGCGGCGAGTTCGCCAACCTTGACCGCGGAATCGGGAATGTTGAGGTGCAGCCGGGCCTGTTGCCAGACCAGGTCGGCGAAGCTGGCCATCAGCTCGCTGCGGAGTTGGCGCAGGGTGGGCTCGGTGCCGGATTCCACGAATAGAATCCGCGCCACCCGTGGATCGTCGTGGATTATGGCCATCAGCGCGCGGATCGGGGCTTGCGCCAACGCGTCGGGCGTGGAGATGCCCTCGGGGATGGCCGCCACGATGGCGTCTTGGATGGTAGAGCGGAGTTGCTCGGCGACGGCACGCAGCAGCGCGTCGCGGTCGGCAAAGTGCTGGTAGAAGTAGCGCGAGGTGACCCCGGACTTGGCGCAGACCGCGGTCACGGTGGTGTCCGCGGCGCCTCGTGTACCCATCAGTTCCATTGCCGTGTCGATCAGGCGCGCTCGACGCCCGGCCTCGCGCTGCTCGGCTGTCATGCCGCCATAGATCCGCGCCGGGCTCATGGGCCACAGTCTGTCATTGCCATCTGACTAGGCGTAGAGTCAGATGTGAGCTAACCGACAGGAGACCGAATATGTCGAGTACCCGGCCCGCCAAACGCCCTGCGCTGAAAGCCCGTCGGGTCCAGTTCGCGCTTCCCACGGGCGCCCGGAAGCATTACGCCGGGGACGACCTCGTGATGAGCCACTTCTTCGCGATGCTGTCTGCGGCGTTTCCGGAGGGTGAGGACTTTTTCATCCGGTCGGTGCGCAACTATCGCGACCAGATCACCGACCCGGAACTGCAGCAGGCGGTCAAGGGGTTCATCGCCCAGGAGGCCACCCATCGCCAGCAACACCGGCTGCTCAACGACCGCCTCCAGGAAATGGGCTATCCCACCGTGCGGTTCGATCGCCACGTCGCGTGGTTGCTCGCCAAGCTTGAAAAGGTGTTCTCCACGGAGATGGCGCTGGCCGGCACCGCCGCCTTGGAGCACTACACGGCCACGCTGGCGGAGCTGGTACTGACCGACGACGAGATGCTGGACCTCCTCGGCCGATCGGACGTGCGGCCGATACTGCTGTGGCACGCCTTCGAAGAGTGTGAGCACAAAGCGGTGGCCTTCGATGTCTTCCAAGCGGTCGGCGGAACCGAGCGCACGCGGGTGCGCGCCATGCGGATCGCGACCGTGATCTTCCTGGCCGAGATGATCATCCAGACGCTCCGCTCGATGGCCCGCGACCGCGCGTCCTACAACCCGCGGCGGCTGCTGCGCAGCCTCAACGATTTCCGCAAATCGCCGTTGCTGAGCGCCGAGACTCGTCGTCGCATCGCCGACTACACCCGTCCGGGCTTCCACCCCGACGACTGGGACAGCACCGAGATCCTCGACCGCTGGTCCAAGGAACTGTTCGACGCGGACGGAAATCAGCTTGTGCAGGCGAGGTAGCTCCCTCCTGGCGAGCAGACGCGAAGCGCCCGATTCGCAACGGAATCGGGGGGTTTTGCTTCTGTTGGCGCTACTTAGCCCTTGCGGGCCTTGACCGCCTCGGTCAGCTGCGGGGCCACCTTGAACAGGTCGCCCACCACGCCGTAGTCGGCGATCTCGAAGATCGGCGCTTCTTCGTCTTTGTTGACCGCGACGATGGTCTTGGAGGTCTGCATGCCGGCGCGGTGCTGAATCGCCCCCGAGATCCCCAACGCGATGTAGAGCTGCGGCGACACCGTCTTTCCGGTCTGGCCAACCTGGAACTGGCCCGGGTAGTAGCCGGAGTCGACGGCGGCGCGCGAGGCGCCGACCGCGGCACCCAGCGAGTCGGCCAGCTCTTCGACCACGTGGAAGTTCTCCGCGCTGCCGACACCGCGCCCGCCGGACACCACGATGGCGGCCTCGGTCAGCTCCGGGCGGTCGCCGGCGACAGCGGGTTGGCGGGCGGTGACTTTGGCTGCGTTTTCCGCGGGCTCGGGCACTTCGACGGTGACCTGTTCACCGGTGCCTTCGGTTGGTTCGGCGTCGATGGCACCGGCCCGCACGGTGATCACCGGGGTGTCGCCGGTGGCTTCCGCCTCGACGGTGAACGCGCCACCGAAGATGGAGTGCACGAACTTGCCGCCGGGCTGGACGTCGACGAGGTCGACCAGCAGTCCGGAGCCGATCCGCGCGGCCAGCCGGCCCGCGATCTCCTTGCCGTCGGCGCTGGCGGCCAGGATCACCGCCG
>NZ_DASRBZ010000441.1:0-11518 GCF_035653355.1 Mycobacterium sp.
ATCTTCCGCGACCATGGCTACCGGCGGCTGCGCTCCAAGGCCCGGCTGAAGTTCCTGATCAAGGACTGGGGCGTCGAGAAGTTCCGTGAAGTTCTCGAACAGGAGTACCTGAAACGGCCGCTGATAGACGGGCCCGCCCCCGAACCGGCCAAGCACCCGATCGACCACGTCGGCGTGCAGCGACTCAAGAACGGGCTCAACGCGGTCGGAGTCGCCCCGATCGCTGGCCGGGTCTCCGGCACCAAACTGTCGGCGGTGGCCGACCTCATGGAGCGCGCCGGCTCGGACCGGGCCCGGTTCACCGCATACCAGAAGCTGATCATCCTCGACGTGCCCGACGACAATCTCGACCAACTCGTCGCCGGCCTCGATGCACTCGGGCTGCCGTCGCGGCCGTCGCACTGGCGCCGCAACCTGATGGCCTGCAGCGGGATCGAGTTCTGCAAGCTGTCGTTTGCCGAGACCCGCGGCCGCGCACAGGTTTTGGTGCCTGAGCTGGAAAAGCGGCTGGATGACATCAACGCCCAGCTCGACGTGCCGATCACAGTGAACATCAATGGCTGCCCGAACTCGTGTGCGCGAATCCAGGTCGCCGACATCGGGTTCAAGGGCCAGATGATCGACGACGGCGACGGCGGATCCGTCGAGGGATTCCAGGTACATCTGGGCGGCAGCCTCGGCGCAGACAGCGGGTTCGGGCGAAAGCTGCGCCAGCACAAGGTCACCAGCGGCGAGCTGGGCGACTACATCGACCGAGTGGTGCGCAATTTCGTCAAGCACCGCAATGAGGGTGAACGGTTCGCACAGTGGGCCATGCGAGCCGACGAGGACGATCTGCGATGAGCGATTCAACCAATTGGACTGAGGCACAGCTTCGTCAGCTCGCGGAGCGCGGCGCCAAAGAGCTGGACGGCGCCAGCGCCACCGAGCTGTTGCGCTGGACCGACGAGACCTTCGGCGGCGTCAACGGGCCACGAGGCTGGGCGACCTGCAACTACGTGGTGGCCTCCAACATGCAAGACGCCGTGCTGGTCGATATGGCCGCCAAGGTTCGCCCCGGCGTTCCAGTGCTGTTCTTAGACACCGGATATCACTTCGTGGAAACGATCGGCACCCGCGATGCGATCGAGGCCGTCTACGACGTGCACGTCCTCAACATCACTCCCGAGCACACGGTGGCCGAGCAAGATCAACTGCTGGGCAAGAACCTGTTCGCGCGTGACCCCAATGAGTGCTGCCGGTTACGTAAGGTCGCTCCGCTATCCAAAGCGCTGCGCGGCTATGCCGCGTGGGTGACCGGGCTGCGCCGGGTGGAGGCGCCGACGCGCGCTAACGCCCCGCTGATCACGTACGACGAGCAGTTCAAGCTCGTGAAGGTCAACCCGCTGGCCGCATGGACCGACGAGGATATGGACGACTACATTGCCGAACACGATGTGTTAGTCAACCCCCTTGTCTACGAAGGCTACCCATCGATCGGTTGCGCTCCGTGCACAGCCAAGCCCGTCGATGGCGCCGATCCCCGCAGCGGGCGTTGGCGAGGGTTGAACAAGACAGAATGCGGGCTGCACGCATCGTGACCGCGCTCGTACTCGCCGCGCACGGCAGCGCAGATCCGCGCTCGGCCGCCAATGCCCGGGCGGTCGCTGGCCAGTTGATGCGCATGCGACCCGGAGTCGACGTGCGCGTGGGGTTCTGCGAGCTGAACAGCCCACGGCTCGTCGACGTGCTGACACCGGGCGCCGTGGTGACCCCGCTGTTGTTGGCCGACGCCTACCACGCGCGTATCGACATTCCCCGACAAATTGCGGCTGTAACCGGTGTGCGCCAGGCTGATGTGCTCGGCGAAGACGGGCGGCTGGTGGCCGTCCTGCGCGAAAGGCTTAGTGCGGCGGGAATTTCCAGGCGCGATAGTGAGCTCGGCGTGCTGGTGGTGGCCATCGGCTCGTCGCACGCCGACGCAAATGCCCGCACCGCTTCGGTGGCACCCAGGCTGGCGGCCGGTACCCATTGGGCAGGTGCGACGACAGCGTTCGCCACGACGCCTCAGACGTTGGGGGAAGCCGCCACCGAATTGCGGCGACACGGCGCGCGCCGACTGGTGATCGCGCCATGGTTCTTGGCACCGGGACGGTTGACCGATCGGGTGCGCAAGTTCGCCCGCGCCGCAGGCATTCCCATGGCCGCCCCACTCGGTGCCCACCGGTTGGTCGCCGAGACCGTACTGGACCGCTTCGACGCAGCCGTGGCTTCCGACCGGGTAGCAGCTTAACGTCGTCGAAATCGACGTTCAGCGGCAATTCGAGTAGCGGCCTGCAAAACGTAGATCTCGGCGCCCGCAGCCTAGACGTCTACGCCAGTGCGTCGGCTTTCGGCACCGTCGCCTCGCCGGCAATCGGCGGCACCCGAGTAGGTGCGACGTAGACGGTGTCGCCCTCCTTCAACCCCAGTGCTTCGGCGTCACCCCGGGTGATCTGGGCGGTGAACGGCGCGCCGCTGGCGGCGTTGGTCAACTCGACCCGCACCTCGAACCCCAACATCACCACCCGGTCGATCGTGGCTCGGATGACCCCAGTGGCCTCCGCCGCCGCGTCACCGGTCGCGATTTGCATATCGGGACGCCGACCGACCCGGATGTCATGCGGGCGCACCAAGGTGCCGTTCAATGAGGACACCGCTCCCAAGAACGACATGACGAACGCATTGGCCGGGGTGTCGTAGACCTCTGTCGGCGAGCCCACCTGCTCGATGCGGCCGTTGTTGAGAACCGCTATCCGGTCGGCGACGTCGAGGGCCTCGGCCTGATCGTGGGTCACCAGCACCGTGGTGACGTGCACGTCGTCGTGCAGCCGGCGCAGCCAGGCGCGCAGGTCTTCGCGAACTTTGGCGTCCAGCGCACCGAACGGCTCGTCGAGCAGCAGCACTTGCGGGTCGACGGCGAGCGCGCGGGCCAACGCCATCCGCTGGCGCTGTCCGCCGGAAAGCTGGTTGGGGTAACGGTTTTGGAATCCGCTCAGCCCGACGACCTCGAGCAGGTTGTCGACCTTCTTGTTGATCTCGCCTTTGGGGCGCCGGCGGATCTTGAGCCCGAACGCCACATTGTCGCGCACCGTCAGATGCTTGAACGCCGCATAGTGCTGAAACACGAATCCGATCCCACGCCGCTGCGGTGGCACGCGGGTGACGTCGCGGCCGTTGATCGTGATCGTGCCGCGGTCGGGCTGGTCGAGGCCCGCGATGGCCCGTAGCAGTGTCGACTTACCCGAACCGCTAGGACCCAGCAGCGCGGTCAGCGAACCGGCGGGCACGGTGAAGTCGATGTTGTCGAGCGCGACGAAGTCGCCGTAGCTCTTGTAGGCGCCGGTCACGATGATCGCGTCAGTCATAAGCGCCGCTCCTTTTCATCGCATCGCTTTCGCATCGTCGCGGCGCGGTTCATGGCACTTCCTTTCGTGCGCGCCGCGCGTCGAGGACCACCTGGAAGATCAGAACCACCACGGAGACCGCCATCAGCAGCGTCGACAGTGCATACGCCCCGTATTCAGCGCCCCGGTTGTAGCGGTCAGAGACCAACAAGGTCAGTGTCTGCGACGTGCCTGGCAGGTTAGAGGAAACCATCAGCACCGCGCCGTATTCGCCGAGTGTGCGCGCGATGGTCAGCACGATCCCGTAGGTCAGTCCCCACCGGATAGACGGCAACGTCACCCGCCAAAACGTCTGCCACCAGCTAGAACCCAGGGTCGCCGCCGCCTCCTCCTGGTCGGTGCCAAGCTCGTGCAGCACCGGTTCGACTTCGCGGATCACGAACGGCAAGGTGACGAAGATACTGGCCAGCACGATGCCCGGTAAGCCGAAGATGATCTTGAGCCCGAGGTTTCGTTCGACGAAGCCCAGCACACCGGCCGAACCCCACAACACGATAAGCGCCACGCCCACGATCACAGGCGAAACCGCGAACGGCAGATCAATGATGGCCTGCAGCACACCCTTGCCGCGGAACTTGTTGCGCGCCAAGACCAATGCTGTCGGAATACCGAAGATCACGTTCAGCGGCACCACGATCGCCACCACCCAAAGCGACAAATGCAGTGCCGACACCGCCGCGGGGGTGCTGACATAGGCGAAGAACTGGCCCAAACCCGGTGCAAAAGCTCGCCACAGAATCACCGCGACCGGAACGATCACCAAGACGAACACGTAACCGAGCGCCAGAAATCGGATGAGGTAGGCAACCCGCGGCGAAATCGTCATGCGGCCAGCTCCTCCCGTTTGGCCGCCCGTGCACCCAAAGTGCGCAGGATGAACAGGACCACGAACGAGATCGCCAGCAACACAATGGATATCGCGGCAGCACCAGTGCGGTCGTCGTTCTCGATCAACGTCCGAATCCACTGCGAGGACACTTCGGTCTTGCCCGGCACCGCGCCTCCGATCAGCACGACCGAACCGAATTCGCCGATGGCGCGCGAAAACGCCAGGCCCGCACCCGATAGCAACGCCGGGGTCAGCGACGGCAGCACCACCGCGGTGAAAATCGTCGGATTGTTGGCTCCCAGCGACGCAGCCGCCTCCTCGGTCTCGTGGTCGATTTCCAGCAGCACCGGCTGCACGGCCCGCACCACGAACGGCAACGTCACGAATGCCAGCGCCACACCCACGCCCCACGAGGTGTGCTGCAGATGCAACCCCACCGGGCTGTGCGGGCCGTAAAGCGCCAGCATCACCAGGCTGGCGACGATGGTAGGCAGCGCGAACGGCAGGTCGATGATCGCGTCGACCAACCGCTTGCCCGGAAAGTCGTCACGCACCAAAACCCAAGCAACCAGCAGGCCGAACGGAAGGTTGAGCACTGTTACCCCCGCTGAAATGCTCAGCGTCACCCGAAACGATTCCAGCGCGGCATGCGACGTCACCGCCAGCCAAAACGCCCGCCAGCCGCCACCGACGGCCTGCCAGCCAATCGCGGCCAGCGGCAACAGTACGATCACCGAAAGCCACACCACCGCTACGCCGACGCGCAGCGACGTGCTGGGGTGGTGCAGATCGGTCCGCCCCCGACGCGCATGGTGGTCGAGTTCCGGCCGGATCGCCTCTGGGTCGGGTGTGATTGTCGTCGTCATCCGGTGGCCTTCATGTAGATCTTGGTGATGCTGCCGGTGTTCTTGTCGAACAACTGAGGATCGACCACGTCCCAGCCGCCGAGGTCGGTGATCGTCCACAGTTTTACCGGTACCGGGAACTGGTTTCGGAAGTCGGCGGCCACTGCCGGGTCGACGGGACGGAAACCGGCTTGCGCCCAGAGCTTTTGGGCCTGCGCGGTGTACTGGAAGTTCTTGAACGCGGTAGCAGTGTCAAGATGACTGGTGGTGGTCACCACCGCCAGCGGGTTTTCAATTTTGAAGGTTTGTGACGGGTTGATGTGTTCAACCGGCTTTCCTTGGCGTTCAGTGGCGATCGCTTCATTTTCGTAGCTGATCAACACGTCGCCGCTGCCCTGCACGAAGACATCGGTGGCTTCCCGGCCCGATCCAGGCCGCAGCTTGACGTGTTCATTCACCAACTTGTTGACAAAGTCGATACCCGCCTGGGTATTCCGGCCGCCGCCGCTTTTGGCGGCATACGGGGCGAGCAGATTCCATTTGGCCGACCCGGAGCTCAGGGGACTGGGAGTGATGACTTCGACACCGGGACGCAGCAAGTCGTCCCAATCCTTGATGTTCTTGGGATTACCGGCACGCACCACCAAGGTCACCACCGACCCGAAGGGGACTCCCTTAGTGGCGTCTTTGTCCCAATCCTTGGAAACCTTGCCCGCCTTGACCAGTCGGGCGATATCGGGTTCGACCGAAAAGTTCACCAAATCCGCGGGCTTCCCGTCGACGACACCGCGCGACTGGTCGCCGGATGCCCCGTATGAGGTGATCACCTGCACGCCCTTGCCCTGTTCGGAAGCGTTGAACGCCGGAATCACCTTGCTCCACCCGGGTTCTGGCGCCGAATACGCGACCAACGTGATGCTGGTGTGCGCGTTGCCGGCTGCGCCGCCGACGACGTCGCTGGCGCCACCATGACACGCCGCAACCACACTCGCGGTCACCGCAACCGCAACCACATGCTGCCAGCGTCGGAGGCATCCGGCGTTGTCAAACATTGGCGACCTTTCCGTGCGGCTTCTGTTTAACGAGTCCCACGCTGCGGGAAGGATGCTGGCGTTTCGGAGAATCAGTACGTAGCGACTTCCCGAAGGCTCGAGACCAAACCGCGCGCGGGCAGGACGTCAGCGACAACAGTGGACATCGCTCACAGCGCAATCCCCCACAGCAATGAGTGCCAAGACGTAGCACTCTCGATTGCCGGACGCTGCTTGCATGGCGCGAAGCCTAACAGAATGTGGCTGCCCGCTCTCTGTTCGCGCGGGGTCAACGCGTCAGCAGCCAGGTGACGATCACCAGCACCACCAGCACGATCAGTATCAGGGTCACCTGGGAGCGGGGCAGGCCGGTTTTTCCGGTCATCGGGCATCCTCGTCATGGCGGGCGCGGCGCATCAGCCGGATACCGCGGCCCAGCATCTCGTCAAGCGCCACCGCAATGAGGTAGACCAGGGCCAGCACGACGGGCATTACCACAATGGTCTGCAGCACGAAGCCGAGCCCGGACAACCACAGCTCGACGCCGTCCCACCAACTCAGGAGCCCGTCCACCGGGCTCACCCTATTCGCCGCAAGCGTCCTAAACCAACGTAACCTCAGCGGATGGCCCCAGCGTCCGAAGAAACCACCTGCGCGATCGTCGGCGGTGGCCCGGCTGGGGTGGTGCTCGGGCTTCTGCTGGCTAGGGCCGGCGTGGATGTCACGCTGCTGGAGAAGCACCGCGACTTCCTCCGCGACTTTCGGGGTGACACCGTGCATCCCACTACGCTTCGGCTCCTCGACGAACTGGGCCTGTGGGAACGCTTTGCCGCGCTGCCCTACAGCGAGGTTCGCAATGCGACGGTGGAATCCAACGGGCGGCCGGTCACCTATGTCGACTTCGGACGGCTGCGCCAACCGCATCCGTTCGTCGCGATGGTGCCGCAGTGGGACCTGCTGAACCTGCTCACTGAAGCTGCCCAAACCGAGCCGAGCTTTACCCTGCGGATGAACATCGAGGTCAACGGACTGCTGCGGGAGAGCAACCGGGTGACCGGTGTGCGCTACCAAGGGCCAGACGGGCCCGGCGAACTACGTGCGGAGTTGACCGTGGGCTGCGACGGCCGCTGGTCTACAGTGCGGCAGTCGGCCGGGCTGAAGGGCCGCGAATACCCGGTGAATTTCGACGCGTGGTGGTTCAGGCTGCCCTACCAAGGCACGGCGCAATTCTCCTTCTTGCCCCGCATCGGACCGGCCAAGGCGCTCGTTGTCATTCCGCGGCGAGGCTATTTCCAGATCGCCTATATCGGGCCGAAGGGCACCGACGCCGACCTCCGCGCGCGAGGGATCGATGCGTTTCGCCGCGACGTCGCAGAACTCGTGCCCGAAGCGGCCGACTCGGTGGACGCACTCAAGTCCATGGACGACATCAAGCACCTCGACGTGCGGGTCAATCGGCTGCATCGCTGGCACACCGACGGGCTGCTGTGCATCGGTGACGCTGCCCACGCAATGTCGCCGCTGGGAGGCGTCGGTATCAACCTTGCGGTCCAAGATGCTGTGGCCGCCGCGGCCTTACTTGCCGAACCCCTCCGCCACCACCGTGTCACTGCTCGACACCTTGGCGCCGTGCGTCGGCGCCGTGCCTTGCCCGCCGCCGTCACCCAAGCAGTGCAGCAGGTGTTACACCGTCGAATCCTCGACCCGATCCTTCAAGGTGAGGACCCGAGCCAATCGGCCGTGCTCGGGCTGGTCGCTCGGATGCCCTGGCTTTCGGTCCTGCCCGCGTATTTCATAGGTGTCGGAGTCCGGCCGGAACATGCTCCGGCTTTCGCGCGCCGCTGACGTGCCCCGCCACCAGTGGACGCCGGGTAGGTCGGCAGATGATGATGTCGGCATGGTCCTGCACGCGGAGCCTGCCGACGGGGCTGACGCCGCACCGCTCACCGTTACCTCTCCGGTGCCGTTCCCGTCGGGCGGGTCGCTGCGCAACCCGTTCCCGCCGATCGCGGACTACGCCTTCTTGTCCGACTGTGAGACGACGTGCCTGATCTCGCCGACCGGGTCGGTGGAATGGCTGTGTGTGCCGCGGCCGGATTCGCCAAGCGTGTTCGGCGCGATCCTGGACCGCAGCGCAGGGCATTTCCGGCTCGGCCCCTACGGCGTGTCGGTGCCCTCGGCTCGCCGCTACCTGCCCGGCAGCCTGATCATGGAGACCACCTGGCAAACCCACACCGGCTGGCTGATCGTGCGTGACGCGCTGGTGATGGGTCCTTGGCACGACATCGACCGGCGCTCGCACACCCATCGCCGCACGCCGATGGACTGGGACGCCGAGCACATCCTGTTGCGCACCGTGCGCTGCGTCTCGGGCACCGTCGAGCTGATGATGAGCTGCGAGCCGGCGTTCGACTACCACCGCATCGGCGCGGCGTGGGAATACTCCGCCGCCGCCTACGGCGAGGCCGTCGCGCGGGCGAAAACGGATCCCGACGCTCATCCGACGCTTCGGCTGACCACCAATCTGCGCATCGGGTTGGAGGGCCGTGAAGCACGAGCCCGCACCCGGCTGAAGGAAGGCGACGACGTGTTCGTCGCCTTGAGCTGGTCCAGGCACCCGGCGCCGCAGACATACGCCGACGCGGCCGAGAAGATGTGGCAGACCACCGAATGCTGGCGGCAGTGGATCAACATCGGCAACTTCCCCGACCACCCCTGGCGGGCGTACCTGCAACGCAGTGCGCTGACGCTGAAAGGCCTGACCTACTCGCCCACCGGCGCGCTGCTGGCGGCCAGCACCACGTCGCTTCCGGAAACTCCTCGCGGCCAACGCAATTGGGACTACCGCTATGCGTGGATCCGCGACTCGACGTTCGCGTTGTGGGGCCTTTACACCCTGGGACTGGACCGCGAGGCCGACGATTTCTTCTCTTTCATCGCCGACGTCTCCGGCGCCAACAACGGCGAGCGTCATCCGCTACAGGTGATGTACGGGGTCGGCGGTGAACGCATCCTCGAGGAAGAAGAGCTGCACCATCTGTCCGGCTACGACCACGCGCGCCCGGTCCGGATCGGCAACGGTGCTTACAACCAGGACCAGCACGACATTTGGGGCAGTCTTCTGGATTCGTTTTACCTGCACTCCCGATCCCGTGATCAGGTTCCGGAAACGCTGTGGCCGGTGCTCAAGGCCCAGGTGGAAGAGGCGATCAAGCACTGGCGTGAACCCGACCGCGGAATCTGGGAGGTCCGCGGGGAACCCAAGCACTTCACCTCATCGAAGATGGCGTGCTGGGTTGCGCTGGACCGCGGCGCCAAGCTGGCTACGCGGCAAGGTGAGACGACGTATGCCCAGAAGTGGCGGGCGATCGCTGAGGAGATCAAAGCCGACATCCTCGAGCACGGGGTGAACTCGCACGGCGTGTTCACCCAGTCCTATGGGAGCGATGCACTGGATGCCTCGCTGCTCCTGGTGGTGCTGAACCGGTTTCTGCCGGCCGACGACCCTCGGGTGCGCGCGACCGTGCTGGCCATCGCCGACCAGCTCACCGAACAAGGCTTGGTGCTGCGTTACCGCGTCGAGGAGACCGACGATGGGCTCACCGGCGAGGAGGGCACCTTTACCATCTGCTCGTTCTGGCTGGTCTCCGCGCTGGTCGAGATCGGGGAAGTCAGCCGAGCCAAGCATTTGTGCGAGCGGCTATTGTCGTTTGCCAGTCCCCTCTATCTCTACGCCGAGGAGCTCGAGCCGCGCACCGGCCGGCATTTGGGCAACTTCCCGCAGGCGTTCACCCACCTGGCCTTGATCAATGCGGTGGTCCACGTCATCCGCGCCGAAGAAGAAGCCGACAGCACCGGGGTTTTCCATCCGGCCAACGCTCCGATGTAGCGACGGACCGCCTCAGCTCAAATCGCTGATCTTGTCCATCATCAGCCGCGCCACCTCGATGGCTCTGGTTTCGGGATCGCTGGCTGGCGAGCCTGGAGCCGAGCGGGCGTCGGCGGAGAATGGAACTTTGACCTCGACAAGGCAGTTCACCCGGACGCCGATGGCCCGCGCCACCAAGGTGGGCGATGTCTGCAAGGTGGCCGCCAGCACCGAGTCGGCGACGCGCACGTCGGTGATGCGGTACGTCTGGTCGCGGTAGGTAGCGGCTTTGCCGTCGCAGCGGTTCCACTGGTCGGCGAACGCGGCGAACAGCGCGTTGGCTTCTGCCGCCGTCGGCAACGCGACCACACCCTCGTCGACGGCGATCACCGCAGCAGGAGCCGTCCGGGCATCCAGCCAGCTCTCCCATGCGACGTCGCGCACGTCGGCTGAGCGGTAGCTGCTGGACTGCATTTCAGCCAGCACTCCCAAGCAATCGCCTGCGCCGGGCACCAGGCTGCGGAACAGCTTCGTCGCGCCCCCGTAGCGCGGCGGTTGCAGAGTGCTGACCGACTGGTCGAGCAGTTTGGACAGCTCCGCCTTACCTAGCAGCGCTTGCTGGATGGTCACCCCGATGACCGGGCGCGGTGCGATCCCGGCGACGGGACGCGCCTGGCCGGCGACGACGGCGCTGCAACTTGTGGCGAGCAGCGCGGCGATCACAGAGGCCGCAATTGCCCCAACACGCCCGACCCTTTTCATTACCTTCGCGCCCTCCAGCGTGCACAGCAGTTGGAGTCTTCTAACGAATTTCGCCCGGATCGTCAAGTCGACGCGCGGTCCACCGGCGATGGCTGTCAACGGCTACTTCTTTGTTTTGTCGCCGCTGACGTCGGTGGACAGCGCTGCGACGAACGCCTCCTGCGGCACGTCGACCCGTCCGATCGTTTTCATCCGCTTCTTGCCTTCCTTCTGCTTTTCCAGCAGTTTGCGCTTGCGGGTGATGTCACCGCCGTAGCACTTCGACAGCACATCTTTGCGGATAGCCCGAATGTTCTCGCGGGCAATGATTTTCGAGCCGATCGCCGCCTGCACGGGCACCTCGAACTGCTGGCGCGGAATCAGTTCTTTGAGCTTGGCGGTCATCTTGTGGCCGTAGGCGGCCGCCGCATCTTTGTGCACAATCGCGCTGAATGCGTCGACCGGCTCACCCTGCAGCAGGATGTCGACCTTGACCAAGTCGGCTTCCTGCTCGCCGGCCTCTTCATAGTCCAGGCTGGCGTAGCCGCGGGTCCGCGACTTCAGCGCATCGAAGAAGTCGAAGATGATCTCGCCCAGTGGCATTCGATAGCGCAGTTCGACGCGTTCCGGCGACAGATAGTCCATGCCGCCAAGCTCGCCGCGGCGCGACTGGCACAGCTCCATGATCGTGCCAATGAACTCGCTGGGCGCGATGATCGTGATCTTCACCACAGGCTCGTAGACGGAGCGGATCTTGCCCGGCGGCCAATCCGACGGGT
>NZ_DASRBZ010000442.1:0-6243 GCF_035653355.1 Mycobacterium sp.
CAATAAGCGATGGTCTCCTTCGAACCGTCCAAGCCGGCGTCGGCGTAGATCTTGGCCAATTCGTCATCGGACTTGAAGGTGCCGTCTTCGTTCGCGGCCTTGCTCCACGGCACGTTGATGGCGCTCGGGATGTGGCCGGGCCGCTGGCTCTGCTCCTGCGGTAGATGCGCCGGCGCCAGAATCTTGCCGGAGAACTCGTCGGGGGAGCGCACGTCGACCAGATTCTTCACGCCGATCGCGTCGATGACCTCGTCGCGGAACGCCCGGATAGAGTTGTCGGGCTGCTTGGCGGTGTAGGAGGTCGTCGGGCGGCTCACCGGGTCGGTGGACAGCGGTCGGCCGTCGAGCTCCCACTTCTTGCGTCCGCCGTCGAGCAGCTTGACCTTGTCGTGGCCGTACAGCTTGAAGTACCAGTACGCGTAGGCGGCGAACCAGTTGTTGTTGCCGCCGTAGAGGATCACAGTGTCATCGTTGGAGATGCCGCGGTCCGACAGCAGCTTCGAGAACTGCTCGGCGTCGACGAAATCGCGGCGGACAGGGTCCTGGAGATCGTCGCGCCAATCCAGTTTGACGGCGCCGCGGATGTGGCCGTTGTCGTAGGCGCTGGTGTCCTCGTCCACTTCGACGAAGACGACGCCAGGTGTGTCGAGATTGCTCTCAGCCCAGTCTGCCGAGACCAGGACGTCGGAGCGTGCCATGACGGGTTCCTTTCGCTTGCTCAGGTGAAAACGTCGTGGATTATGCGGACCTCGGTGTGGGTCGTAGCCGGGCGACGAATGGGTAGAGCTGGCAGCCCAGGCAGATCCCGAACGCCGCGTTGAGGAAAGACGCCGCCAGCGCGGCCGCGGTCGCGATGACTCCCAGCAACGTCGCTCCGCTGGCGAATCCGACCACCCCGACGACGGCGAAGACCAAGCCCACCAGCTGCGCAAACTTCAACGGTGGCACCGGCTCCCGCTCAGTGACGGGACCCAGCCGCGGCGCCACCAGTTTGGCGTACGCCAGCCCATAGGGATGTTGCCGGGGCCCCCGCACGGCGCCCACTGCGAAGACGACGGCCTGCACGCCCAATACGGTGGTGGCGGCCGACGCGCTGTAGCCGGACACGAACAGCGTCGTCACCAAAACCGCGGTGGTGACCCACGCAACGAATCGCGGGCCCCGAACATCGACGACGTCCACGCCGTCCGCCTGGGCGGTGGTGTTGGTTCTCGGCACAGACCTGCTCCTGTTGACAACTGGAAGGGTGGGGGCACGCCAGAATGGCTGCTCCGAGAGCGGCGCTAAACGGCGCGCTGCTCAGCAGCTACAACAACAGCAGCAGCCCGCAACGCGGCACAGATCGACTGCGCGGCGCTTGGTGAGCATGGGCTCAAGGCGGGCGAACACGTCGGACAGCTTACCCAATAACACGATGGTCAAGCCAACAGCGGTACCAGCGCCGACCGCAGCTCGGCAACCGACGGGACGCCTGCGGCGCGGTAACGCTGGCGACCATCGGCGTCGAAGATCAGCGTGGTTGGCAGCGACAGCACCGAAAGCCGCCGTGCCGCCGCCGGATTGGCGTCCAAGTCGAGCTCCAGGTGCGCCACGTCGCCGAGGGCGCTGCAGACCTCGTTGACCACTCGGCGTACCCGCTCGCAAGGGCCACACCAGGGGGCGCTGAAGTGCACGACGGTCGGTCCAGTGGGCGAGAGATCCAGACCGGCGCTGTGTGCGTCGGCCGCTTCGCTGGAAGCTGACTGGGTTGCGCGGACGGCTCCGGAACGCCGATTCAGAAGCCAGCCGGTGAGCCCTGCCAGCGCTAAGGCACAGGCGATCGCGACGATGGCGGCAGTCACTTGCCCGCCTCCTGCCAAGGCCATCGCAGGCCGCGTCCGCGTTTAGTCATGACTGTCTGAACGCGTCAAGCGTGATGGTTACTCCCTCGGTGATGCCCTCAATGATGACGTCCGAGCCGCGTGCGCCCTGGCTGGTGGGCGCCACGCCGAACGGAAGCTTCTGATCGGGCAGCCGCTTGCTGAAGGCGTTGAGCACGGCGGCTCGTTTGTCGTCGGGCACCGTCTGGTTGGCGGTGTCGGGCCCGGTCAAGACCCGCGTGGGGGTGAAGACCAGCGTGGTCTTGTCCGCGCCGTCGATCGACAGGTCGACCGAAACGCTGACCCGCTTGTCGAAGTGGGCGGATTTCGGGGTGCCGGTGAAGACCAGTCCACGGCTGCCGGAGATGCCGGATTCGGTGGTGCCGCCGGTGGCGTCATTGGTCTCTTCGGGCGGCGCCTCGACCATCAGGTCGGTGATGCCCATGTATCGGCCGAGGTGCACCGAGTCGATGATGATGCGGCTTTCAAGCTTGCCGACCGGCAGCTTGGCGTCCGGCCTGATCAGCCACGACGAGTCGGCCAACCCGATCGAGTGCATGGTGGCCTCGAGCGTGGCCTTGTCGACCATCGGATGGCCAACCGTATTGGCCTTGATCTCCAGCTCGTCGTAGTGGTCGCGCATGGCCTGCGGGATGAACGGAAACCCGAGGATGGCCACGAAAGGGTCCGAGCCCAGGTCAGCCGCCTCGCGCACGGCCCGCGACAGCCGGTACTCGGCGTAGATGCTGGTCCCGAAGTCCACGGCGACGGCACCGACAATCGCGACGACGATCGCGACTGCGGCACCGACCGCAGCGATCAGCACCTTGCGCATCCGCACATTGTGGCCTACCTCGGCCGTCGGCTCCTCCTCATCGCGCTGCGCGCTCTGCATCGTCGCCGGGCTGGGGCTGAATCGCCCGGCTCGCCCCCTCGCCGCTGCGCGCTCTGCATCGTCGCCGGGCTGGGGCTGAATCGCCCGGCTCCTCCTCATCGCGCTGCGCGCTCTGCATCGTCGCCGGGCAAACCACCAGGTAGCACGTTATCGTTAGATGACCTGGTCGCTAATTACACATTTCGCCATCAGTCTGGGAGAGGCCTTTCCCACGACGCTGGAGGGGCTTTTTGGACCTACTGCTACTGACCGCGGACCCGCACGCCGACTCGGTCCTGCCGTCGCTGTCGCTGCTCGCCCACACTGTGCGAACGGCGCCGGCGGACGTGTCGTCGCTGCTGGAGGCAGGCACTTCCGACGTCGTGATCGTCGACGCTCGCAACGACCTGCCTGCCGCGCGCAGCCTGTGCCGACTGCTTGCCTCGACAGGCAGACCGGTCCCGCTGGTGGCGGTGGTAACCGAAGGCGGGCTGGTTGCGGTCAGCTTCGAGTGGGGACTCGACGACATCCTGCTGCCCAGCACCGGACCAGCGGAAATCGACGCCCGGCTGCGGCTGGTCGTCGGCCGGCGCGGCGGGCAGGCCGACCAAGAGACCGCCGGCAAAGTGACCCTCGGCGAGCTGGTGATCGACGAGGGCACATACACCGCACGACTGCGCGGCCGCCCCCTCGACCTCACCTATAAGGAGTTCGAGCTGCTGAAGTACCTGGCGCAGCACGCCGGCCGGGTGTTCACGCGGGCCCAGCTGCTGCACGAAGTCTGGGGCTACGACTTCTTCGGCGGCACCCGAACTGTCGACGTGCATGTGCGACGGCTGCGCGCCAAACTCGGCCCCGAACACGAGGCGCTGATCGGCACCGTCCGCAATGTGGGCTACAAGGCGGTGCGGCCGGCGCGCGGGCGGCCGCCCAACCCGGAGCCGGAGAACACCGACGACATCAAGCCCGACCAGGGCGGCCTGCAAGGCCCACTGGCCGACCCGCTGCACAGTCAGTGACGTCTGCCGAGTGGAACCCGGCGCTCGCCGCGGACGAGCAGCAGCAAGTGCGCGAAATTATCTCTGCTGCAACAGAATTCGATGGAGTGGCGCCAGTCGGTGAGCAAGTTCTGCGCGAGCTCGCGCACCAGCGCACGGAGCATCTCGTGGTCAAAGGCCACCCACCCGGCGACCGCGACGCGATCATCGGCTATCTGAACCTCACACCCGGCCACGACGGCACCGCCCCGATGGCCGAGTTGGTGGTCCATCCAGACGCCCGCCGGCGCGGCGTCGGCGCGGCCATGGCGCGCGCCGCGTTGGACAGAACCGCCGGACAAACCCGCTTCTGGGCGCACGGCACACTCGAGCCCGCCCGCGCCACGGCGTCGGCGCTGGGACTGGTGGCGGTGCGTGAACTGCGGCAGATGCGCCGCTCACTACGGGACGTGCCCGAACCCGAGATTCCCGACGGAGTGCAGGTGCGTACGTACGCCGGCACCGCCGACGATGCCGAGCTGCTGCGGGTCAACAACGCTGCGTTCGCCGGGCACCCGGAGCAAAGTGGCTGGACGCCGGCCGAGCTGGCTGAACGCCGCACCGAACCGTGGTTCGACCCGCAAGGGCTGTTTCTGGCCTTCGACGCCGCGACCGAGAAGCTGCTGGGATTCCACTGGACCAAAGTGCACCGCGACCAGCCCGGCCTGGGCGAGGTGTACGTCGTCGGCGTCGATCCCTCAGCGCATGGGCGCGGCCTCGGCCGCGCGCTGACCGCGATCGGTGTGGCGTCGCTGGCCGGCCGGCTGGCCGACGCCGCCGACCCCACGGTGATGCTCTACGTCGAATCCGACAACGTCGCCGCGTTGCGCACCTATCAGGGCCTGGGCTTCACACTGCACAGTATCGATACCGCTTACGCGGCGCCGCCCAGCTGAACGCGGTCGGCTGCGTTCACCGTACGTTCACTTGCCTTGTGAATCTTGGCCACTATCGGTGCATACCTTCCGGGTGGCCCGGCGAGCTCCTGCCGGATCAAAAAGCGACGCTAGGAGAGCACAACTAGGTGAAGCTCGACACGGTTCGCAAGGCACTGGGCATCGCGGTATCGGCGGCAGCGGTTGCCGCACTCACGCTGACCGGCTGCGGCAGCGACAAAAACACGCCCGGCGCTCAGTCGGGCGCCGCCGGCAAGTCGGGCGAGCACGTCGACTGCGGCGGCAAAGAGGACTTGACCGCCGAGGGGTCGACCGCTCAGCAGAACGCGATCGCATTGTTCAACCAAGCCTGGGGCCAGGCCTGCCCCGGTAAAAACATCGCCTACAACCCAACCGGTTCGGGCGCCGGCCGCGAGCAGTTCATCGCCGGCCATGTCGACTTCGCCGGGTCAGACTCGCCTCTGACCGCTGAACAAATCGCGCCGGCGGCCAGGCGCTGCAACGGCAATCCGGCTTGGGACCTGCCGCTGGTGTTCGGGCCGGTCGCGTTGATCTACAACCTGCCGGGCATCGACTCGCTCGTGGTCAACGCAGACGTGCTGGGCAAGATCTTCAGCGGAGTGGTCACCAGCTGGAACGACCCGGCGATCGTAGCGCTGAACCGCGGTGTCGCGTTGCCGGACAGCAAGGTCACACCGGTCTACCGGTCGGACTCATCGGGCACCACCGACAATTTCCAGAAGTACCTGACCGCGGCCGCGCCGGAGAGCTGGACCAAAGGGGTCGGTAGCGAGTTTCAGGGCGGCTTCGGTGAGGGCGCGCAGAAGTCAGCGGGCGTGGTGCAGGCCGTGCAAGCCACCCCGGGTGCCATCGGGTATGTCGAGAAGGGCTTCGCCGACCAAGCCCGTGTTCCGTTCGCGCAAATCGACACCGGCAGTGGCGCCGTCAAGCTCACCGACGATGCGGCCCGCAACGCCATTGACGACGCCAAGTTCGAGGGCCGCGGCAACGACCTGATGCTGAATCTGAACTCGCTATACGCCACCAAAGAGCACGGTGCCTACCCGTTGGTGCTGGCGACGTACGAAATCGTGTGCTCGAAGGGGTACGACCGGCCCACATCGGACGCGGTCAAGTCGTTTCTGACGGTCGCGGCCAACAACGGACAGAGCGGCCTGTCGCCGGCCGGCTATGTACCGCTGCCCGATAAGTTCAAGGAGCGCCTTACCGCCGCGATCAACGCAATCCAGTAATCGCAATAATTGCTCGATCAGCGGCGGCGTCTGCGGTGAAGATGGATGCCAGGACCGATAGTGACGGATCGATGGGACCAGGGTGAGCACGCCAAATCCAGCCGGTGCCGGCTCGGGGGAAGTCGTCGCTACGCCCATTCCCGAACCGCCGCTCACCCCTACCCGGCCATGGGGAACCAGCTCGCCCCGCCTCGGGGACCGGCTGTTTCGCGGACTCTCCCAGGGTTCCGCTGTCCTGATCGTCTTGGTGATCGCCGCGATCGGGCTGTTTCTGTTGTGGCGCGCTATACCGGCGCTGGCGCGTGACAAGGAGAACTTCTTAAC
>NZ_DASRBZ010000443.1:0-19599 GCF_035653355.1 Mycobacterium sp.
GGGGTGTGCGAGCGGGTGGATTCATCGGTGGCCGGCTGCACCCGCCCGGCGTCGAGCATCACCGACTCGATCGGTGCGACGTCGCCGCCGTCGATGTCGCCCGGGTCCCAACCTGGCGCCGTCTCCGGACCGGTAAACGACGAGATATCCACCTTGACGGCGGTCGGCGCCACCCCACTGCGGCGAACCTGGTCGGCCAGGTCGCTGATGCGCGCCGCGTCGTGGTACCACGTTTCCCCGCCGGGTGGCACCGCCGACAACGTCGGGTCACCGCCGCCGACCAGCACGACGACGCCGGGCTGCTGGCCCTCGACGACTCGGGTGGTGACCGTGGCTTCGTGGTCCAGCGTCAGCAGCGCCGCTGCCGCAGTCAGCACTTTGTTGGTCGACGCCGGGTGCAGCGGCACGTCGTCAAGCTGGCGCCAGAGTTCTTTGGCGGTCATCGCGTCGGTAATCCGACCGCCCAGCTTGCCCAGATTCGGGTCCGCCACTTGCAGGGCCAGCGTTGCGGCCAGCCCGGCTTCCGTCGGCATCGGGGCACTCGCCGGTACCGGCACCACTCCGGGGGCTACTGCGGGGGTATGCGGCTCCGGCGGGAGCTGCGGGTCCTTGGTGTCGTGCCCGCCCGCAGTGAACCAGGTCGCTGCCGCCACCACAGCAGCAACGACCGCCAGCACGGCCACCCCGATAATCGCGTGGGTCGACCGCCGCCACCGAGTGGGACGCATGACTCTCCTGACTGTCTTGCCCCAATTGTGCCGAACCGATCAGAGGCCGATGCCGCGTTGGCGGCTGTTCGACGCTCGGTATCGCTCCATTAGGGTTGATCTGATCCAAGACCCGCGACGTCAGCGACGATCAGCCACCCTCTACGAAGGAGCCGACACGGTGCAATTCGACGTGATCATCGAAATCCCCAAGGGCCAGCGCAACAAGTACCAGATCGACCATGACTCAGGGCGGATCTATCTGGACCGTTACCTCTACACCTCGATGGTTTACCCGACCGACTACGGCTTCATCGACCACACGCTGGGTGAGGACGGCGACCCGCTCGACGCGATGGTGCTGCTGCCCGAGCCGGTGTATCCCGGCGTCCTGGTCAGTTCGCGGCCGGTGGGGATGTTCAAGATGACCGACGAAGCCGGCGGCGACGACAAGGTGCTCTGTGTTCCGGCCGGCGACGTCAGATGGGATCACATCAAGGACATCGACGACGTCCCCGCGTTCGAATTGGACGTCATCAAGCACTTCTTCTCGCAATACAAAGCCCTGGAGCCGGGCAAGTTCGTCAAGACCGCCGACTGGGTCGGCCGTGCCGAGGCCGAAGCCGAGGTGCAGCGCTCGATCGAGCGTTACCAAAGCAGCGGGCACTAAGCGCTGCTCGCGTGTCAGCCGCCGGCGCGCGCCGGTGGCATCCTGGCATTTGTGAACCCGATTTGGCATTTCGCCGCGAATTTCTGGTGGCTGGTCTTCCCGTTCGGCGGCGCGATCGGCGGCGGCTTGCGGGCGATCGCCGCCGCCAACGAGCGCCGGGCCGAACGACGGCTCGAGCGGTATCGGTTGAAGCAGCAGGCAAAGATCGCAATGGCCGAAGCGTCGGGGCGGGCCCGAAACACCAAGGACGGTTACCGGCGTGAGCTCACGAAACTTATCGAGGAACACGACCGGACCAACGCCCGGTGGTTCGACTACGAGGTCGATATCGCCAAGCTGCTCGACTTTCCGATGATGACCGACATGCGCAACCCGCTGACGATCGCGTTCCACAAAGCCAAGCGACACGCCGATCTGCTGCGCCCGGAGCGCCCCGAGGACCTTCTCGACGACCGCAATGCGCAGCTGGATTACCGCGATGCCGTGCACGAGTACGTCGCCGCGTTCGAGATAGCCGAGGCCGAGGCGATTCGGCGGCGCCGCAGCGACTTCTCCGCCGACGAACAACAACGGATGGCACGCGCCCAGCACCTGTTGCACCTGGCGCAAGACGAGGCCGCAAGCCCACAGGAACGGCAGAACGCTTATGCCCGGGCAAGCAAGGAACTCGAAGGCCTTGTGGTGCTGCCCGCCCCGGCGCGCGCCAGCATCGAACAGCGCATCGCGGGGGCAATCGAGGCCTAACTCGGGCGTTATCCGACCTGCCGTAACGCCTCGGGCGTCAGATCCTTACGCGAGGGATAACCGTCGACGGCCATGATCAACTCGGCTTCGGCCAGCAGTGAGCGCAGCACATGCACGATGCCGTCGACACCGCCGAGCGCCAGCCCGTAGGCATAGGGGCGGCCAATCCCCACAGCCGTCGCACCCAACGCCAGCGCCTTGATGATGTCGGCGCCGCTGCGGATGCCGGAATCGAACAGCACGGGCAGCCCGTCGGCGGCGTCGAGCACTCCGGGCAGGCACTCCAACGCAGCCAGTCCGCCGTTGGCTTGCCGGCCGCCGTGGTTCGAGCAGTAAATCCCGTCGACGCCAACATCTTTGGCGCGGCGCACGTCGTCGGGATGGCAGATGCCCTTGACCATCAGCGGCAGGCTGGTCTGCGAGCGCAGCCATGCCACGTCGTCCCAGGTGACCGGTCCACCGAAGATGGGCAACTTGCGCACCGCCGCGTCCGTGGGGTCTTCGCCCGGTTGCAGGCCCGCGCGGAACACCGGGTCGCTGGTGTAGTTGGCGAGGCACCCGCTGGGCACCTGCGGGTAGTTGCCGGCGCTGAGGTCACGTGGCCGCCACCCCGTGACCCAGGTGTCGAGCGTGACCGCAATGCCCTTGAATCCGGCCGCCTCCACACGGTGCACCAGGCTGGCCGCCATCTCGCGGTCGGGCGGCGTATACAGCTGAAAGAAGCCCGGCGTATCGCCGAGCGCCGGCGCGATGTCTTCCATCGGGTCCGCCGACAGTGTTCCGACGAAGAACGGCACACCTGTCCGGGCTGCCGCGCGTGCTGCCGCCAAGTCCCCGTGGCCGTCCTGCGCGCACACCCCGATCACCCCGATCGGTGCCATGAACACCGGAGACGGCAACGTCACCCCGAACAACTCGACAGACATGTCGCGTTCCGTCGGCGCGATCCCCATGCGTGGAAACAAGCCCCAGCGCCGGAAGGCTTCGCAGTTGGCCCGCTGCGTGTGCTCGTCGCCGGCACCGCCGGCGACGTAGCCCCACACTTTGGGCGGCATCGCCGCGCAGGCTTTGGTCTCGAGATCGGAGAAGAGGATGGGATATGGCGGCTGCCGGCCCGCCTGCCCTTGCTGATACAGCTCGTTCTGGTAGTCGGCGAAAGCCATAGCGGCCGGATACCCAACTAATCGGGGTCGAGAACACGGGTGGCCCGCAGGCTCGCGATCGCCGTGATGGCCAGTGTGGCGACGATTACCCCCAGGCTGACCAACGTCGGAATCTCGGGCACCGCCACGGGTTGACCGCCGTTGATGAACGGCACTTCATTCTCCGCCAATGCATGCAGCACCAGCTTCGCCCCGATGAAGAGCAGGATGACGGCGAGGCCGCGGGATAAGTAGACGAGCCGGTTCAACAGGGCGCCGAGCAGGAAGTACAACTGCCGCAGGCCCATCAATGCGAACACGTTGGCCGCGAGCACCAGGTACGGCTCGCGGGTAAGTCCGTAGATCGCGGGGATGGAATCCAGGGCGAACACCAGGTCGGTGGCGCCGAGCGCGAGGATGACCAGAAACATGGGGGTCATTGTTCGTTTGTGCAGCCGGTCGGACCCTTCTTTGACGTAGAGCTTGAGGCCGTCCCAGGTGTCGGTGGTGTTCAAGTGTTTGCGAGCGAACCGGAGCACTACGTTCGCCGCGTCAGAGTCACGGTCTTGGTCACGGGCCAGTTTGACGGCGATGTAGACCAGAAACACGCCGAAGAGGTAGAAGACCCACGAAAACTTCTGGATGGCCACTGCGCCAAGCGCGATGAAGATTCCGCGCAACACCAGCGCGATCACGATGCCGACCAACAGCGCCTGTTGCTGGTACAGCCTGGGAACATTGAAGCTCGCCATGATGACGATGAAGAGGAACAGATTGTCGATCGACAGGGTGTATTCGGTGAGCCATCCGGCGAAAAACTCGAGCGCGAACTGGTGGCCGTGGAAGTGCCAGACCCAGATGCCGAACAACACGGCCAGTCCGATATAGGTCGACAACGCGATCGCGCACTCTCGCATCGTTGGTTCGTGGGGTCGCCGAGCGATGACCACAACGTCGAATAACAGGACTGCGATCGCCACGCCTAAGACGACGATCCATTCGAGATCGTGCAACGGTGCGTGCAACGGGGCCTCCGGTCGTAAGAACCCAGAGGTCTCTTCCACCGTCATAGCGGCCCGCGGTCCGGTCGTCCGATGGCGGTCGACGTACTGACGACACCGCGGCGCAGGAATACTCCCCTCCGCGACCACTCTGCCAGGTCAGGGTTAACGGAAGCTTTCCAGACCCAGACCGGCTCTTAGTATTTTCAAACTGTGGCGATACCGGAGCTTCCTGCTCGACGGCTGTCGTCGCTGTGACCGAGGTCGGCGGTGCTTCGGCTTCCCCTGCTTTCGGAGGAGCGTCCGGGCCGATCACACGCAGCAGCGTGGCGCGGGTCGGCACGGCGACCGCGCTGAGCGCGCTGTGCGGCTATGCGGTGATCTACCTGGCCGCCCGCGATTTGGCACCCGCCGGCTTTTCAGTGTTCGCGGTGTTCTGGGGTGCGTTTGGCTTGGTCACCGGTGCCGCGAACGGGCTTTTGCAGGAAACCACCCGTGAGGTCCGTTCGGCGGGCTACACCGACATCGTGTCCGGCGGTCGTACTCATCCGCTGCGGATGGCCGGCTTGGTCGGGGTGGCCGCGGCCGTGGTGATCGCGGTCAGCTCGCCGCTGTGGAGTGGCCAGGTCTTCGTCGACGCGCGCTGGCTCTCAGTGGGGCTGCTCAGTGTGGGGCTGGCCGGCTTTTGCGTACACGCCACACTCCTGGGAATGCTGGCCGGCGCCAACCATTGGACCCAGTACGGGGCGCTGATGGTCACCGACGCGGCGATCCGGGTCGCGGTCGCGCTCGCCGCGTTCGTGATCGGCTGGGGGCTGGTCGGCTTCTTGTGGGCCACGGTCGCGGGCGCGGTGGCGTGGCTGATCATGCTGATCGCCTCGCCGACCACGCGGGCCGCGGCGCGGCTGCTGACGCCGGGGGGCACCGCCACGTTCCTGCGCGGGGTTGCCCATTCGATCACCGCCGCCGGTGCGAGCGCGATTCTGGTGATGGGCTTTCCGGTGCTGCTGAAGGCGACGTCTGCTCAGCTGGGCGCCGAAGGCGGTGTGGTGATCTTGGCGGTCACGTTGACCCGCGCGCCGCTGCTGGTGCCGCTGACCGCGATGCAGGGGAACTTGATTGCGCATTTCGTCGACGAGCGCACCGACCGGGTTCGGGCTTTGATGGCGCCGGCGGCAGTGGTGGGCGGCATTGGCGGCACCGGCGTCGCAGCCGCGGGCCTGGTGGGGCCCTGGCTGCTCCGTGTGGGGTTCGGGCCCGGGTACCACGCGGGCAGCGCGCTGCTGGCGTGGTTGACGGCTGCGGCGGTGGCGATCGCCATGCTGACGCTCACCGGAGCCGCGACCGTGGCCGCGGCGTTGCACCGCGCGTACGCGCTGGGCTGGGTAGCTGCGACCGTGGCGTCGACGTTGTTGCTGCTGTTGCCGTTGCCGTTGCAAACCCGCACGGTGATCGCGCTGCTGTGCGGTCCGCTGGTGGGCATCGCCGTACACCTGGCGGCACTTGCCCGTCCGCGCGGTTGATCTGCGTGTAGCTTGTGGATTCGAAATGGGTTACCCCGACGTCTGGATCGTCGTTCCAGCCTTCAACGAAGCCCCCGTCATCGGCGAGGTGATCGCCGATGTCCGCTCGGTCTTCGACAACGTCGTCTGCGTCGACGACGGCAGCAGCGACGGCACCGGCGAGATCGCGCTGCGCGCCGGAGCGCATCTGGTGCGCCACCCGGTCAACCTCGGGCAGGGCGCTGCCATCCAGACCGGCGTCGAGTACGCCCGCCGCCAGCCCGGCGCACAGGTCTTCGTCACGTTCGACGGCGACGGTCAGCACCGCGTCAAGGACGTGGTCACGATGGTCGACCGGCTCAATGCCGGCGACGTCGACATCGTCATCGGCACCCGCTTCGGCCGGCCCGGTGGCAACCGGCCGCCGCTGCTGAAACGCATCGTGCTGCGCACCGCGGCGTGGCTGAGCCCGCGCGGACGCCGACTTGGCTTGACCGACACCAATAACGGGCTACGGGTGTTCAACAAGAAGGTCGCCGACAAGCTCGATATCACGATGAGCGGAATGAGCCACGCCACCGAGTTCATCATGCTGATCGCCGAAAATGGTTGGCGCGTCGCTGAAGAACCCGTTGAGGTGCTCTACACCGACTACTCGAAATCCAAGGGCCAGCCGCTGCTCAACGGCGTCAACATCATCTTCGACGGGTTCCTGCGAGGGAGGATGCCGCGATGAACTGGATTCAGCTGCTGCTGATTTTCTCGATCATGGCGCTGCTGGTTTATCTGCTGCATTCCCGGCGCAGTGCACAGTCGCGGGCCTGGGTCAAAGTCGGCTATGTCGTATTCGTGTTCGCGGCTGTCTATGCCGTGCTGCGGCCCAACGACACCACAGTAGTGGCGCACTGGGTCGGGGTGGCCCGCGGCACGGATTTGATGCTGTATGCGCTGATCATGGCGTTCAGTTTCACCACGCTGAGCACCTACCTGCGCTTCAAAGACCTGGAATTACGCTACGCGCGGCTGGCCCGCGCGATCGCGATAGAGGGCGCCCGGCTGCCTGACGAGCGCTAGACGGCGTGCAGCTTCCGGAAGTAGTCGACGGTGCGGCGCACCCCTTCCTCCAATTCGACTTGCGGCGACCAGTCCAGAACCCGTTGTGCCCGGCTGATATCGAGGCACGAGCGCCGTAGGTCGCCTAGCCGCGGGGGGTGGAACTCCGGCTCGTCGGGCCCGCCGACCGCTGCCGCGACTGCCGAATGCAATTGGCAGTCAGAGGTCTCCACGCCGGTGCCGATGTTGAAACGCATACCGCCGCCCACCGGTCCGGCCGCTTTGACGAATGCGTCCACCACGTCGTCGACGTAAACATAGTCGCGGGTGTTGCCGCCGTCGCCGAAGACCTTGGTGGGCTTGCCGCACAGCAGCGCCTCGGCGAAGATCGCCACCACCCCGGCCTCGCCGTGCGGATCCTGGCGCGGCCCATACACATTGGCCGGTGCGATATGCGAGCACTCCAGGCCGTAGAGATGCCGAAACGTATTGAGGTAGATCTCAGCGGCCACCTTGCCCGCGGCATACGGCGACGCCGGGTCCGTCGGCACCTCTTCGCTGGTCGGGTAGGTCGGCGGAGTGCCGTAGATGGATCCGCCTGAGGAGGTGTTCACGATCTTGCGCACGCCGGTGCGCCGCGCCGCTTCGGCCAGCCGGATGGTGCCGACGACGTTGACCGACGCGTCGAACTCCGGGTTGGCCACCGAATGCCGCACGTCGATCTGCGCAGCCAGGTGGAACACCACCTCGGGGCGATGCTCGGCAAAGATGGCGTGCAAGTCCGCGGTGACGATGTCGGCCTCGACGAAGGCGAACTCGGGATTGCCCGCCAGGTGTTCGATGTTGGTCGCCCGGCCAGTGGCGAAATTGTCCAGCCCGACCACAGTGTGGCCGTCGGCTATCAGACAGTCGACTAGCGTCGAGCCGATGAATCCGGCTGCCCCGGTGACCAGTGCACGCACCGGCCCACCATACCGACGGGCTCCCCGGGTCGCGCTGGCCGCCGCCGCGCTGATCGCCATTCAGCTGGCGATCCGCGGGGTGCTGGCATTCGGCGGCTACTTCTACTGGGACGACCTGATTCTCATTGGCCGGGCCGGCACCCATCATCTGCTGTCGCCGTCGTATCTGTTCGACGACCACGACGGCCACGTCATGCCGGCCGCTTACTTGGTTGCCGGAGCCATCACCCGGCTGGCGCCGCTGAACTGGATCGGGCCGGCGATCAGCCTGGTGGTGCTGCAGCTGCTGGCCTCGCTGGCGTTGCTGCGTGCGCTGCATGTGATCCTCGGGTGGCGGCCGGTACTGCTGATCCCGCTGACGTTCGCGCTTTTCACCCCGCTTGGTGTTCCCGGTTTCGCGTGGTGGGCCGCAGCGCTGAACTCGTTGCCGATGCTGGCCGCCGTGGCCTGGGTGTGCGCCGATGCAATCCTGCTGGTACGCAGCGGAAATCAGCGCTACGCGGTCAGCGGTGTGCTGGTGTATTTCAGTGGCCTGCTGTTCTTCGAGAAAGCCGCGGTGATCCCGTTCGTCGCGTTCGCGGTCGCCGCGCTCCTGTGCTATGTGCAGGGCGATCGCGCCGCACCGGTGACGGTGTGGCGCAGCGGGTTTCGGTTGTGGACGGCATCGCTGGCGCTGACCGCAGCCTGGGTGGTGATGTACCTGGTCGTGGTCGACCAGAAGCGGTGGAGCACCGACCTGTCGATGACTGGTGATCTGCTGCGTCGCTCGATCACGCACGGCATCGTGCCGGGGTTGGCCGGCGGCCCGTGGGCGTGGGACCGCTGGGCACCGGCGTCGCCGTGGGCCACGCCGCCGCTGGCGGTCCGGGTGCTCGGGTGGCTGGTGCTGGTCGGTGCGCTGGTGGTGTCGCTGCTGCGCAAGCAACGCATCGGGCTGGTGTGGCTGACCGCGGCCGGTTATGCGGTGGCGTGCCAGGTGCCGATCTATCTGATGCGCTCGTCGCGGTTCACCGCCCTGGAGCTGGCGCAGACGTTGCGGTATTTCCCCGACCTGGTTGTCGTGCTGGCGTTGCTTGCCGCCGTCGGGTTCTGTGCACCGAATCGACCGTCCGACGGACGATGGAGGCGGTGGCTAAACGCCTCGGCTGTGCGCACGGTGGCGGCGACGGGTTTGGCGGCCGCGTTCGTGGCCAGCAGCCTGTATTCCACGGCAACGTTCCTGCGCTCCTGGCGCGACAACCCCGCTCAGCCGTATCTGCAGCATGCGCGGGCCGGTTTGGCCGCTGCGCGCGCGGCCTCTTCCGCGCCGCTGCTCGACCAAGAAGTCGATCCGTTGGTGTTGCAGCGGGTGGCCTGGCCGGAGAACTTGGCGAGCCACATGTTCGCGTTACTGCGCGATAGGCCCGAATTCGCCTCGGCAACAACGCGATTACGTATGCTTGATCGTTCCGGGCGGCTGGTTGACGCCCGGGTGGCGTGGGTGCGGACGATCGTGCCGGGGCCGACGCCGCAGTGCGGCTACTTCGCGCAGCCGGACCGGCCGACGCGCCTGGCTCTCGACGGGCCGCTGCTGCCCGCTGAGTGGACCACCGAGATCAACTACCTGGCCAATAGCGACGGTTCGCTGACGCTGTCGCTGTCGGAGGGCCCGGACGTCAAGGTTCCCGTGCATCCAGGCCTGAACCGGGTCTACGTTCGGTTGCCCGGCGCGGGTCAGGCGATCACCGCGCGGGCCGACACCGCTGCGCTGGCCGTATGCATCGCTGCCGGCCCGGTGGGTTATGTGGTGCCGCGATAGGCAACTATCCGGAGCCACCTAGGAGAATCGAACTCCTGACCTGCTCATTACGAGTGAGCCGCTCTGCCGACTGAGCTAAGGTGGCGTGCCCTGCCGGGCGGCACGAGTCTACGGCAGGGCTGCGGGTCGGCCCAACTGTTGCCCGATCGCGGCGACCATGGCGTCGACGGCGAACTTCGGTTTGACGTTGGCTGCCAACGCTTCGCGGCACTCGAGCACCGCCTCGATGCAACGCAGCAGCCGCTCCGGCGAAGCGTGCGCAGCCATCGCGGCGGCCCGGTCGGCCATGTCGGGATGGTTGGCGCGCACGGTGTCCGCCCCAGCGGCCAGCATCAGCGCGTCTCGGAAGTAGGTCGCCAGGTCGATCAGCGCCCGGTCCAGCGCATCTCGCGACGCCCGGGTTTGGCGTGATTTCTGGCGTCGCTCAAGGTCTCTGATCGCGCCCGTCGCGCCTCGCAAGGTGGCCGCGGTGCCCTTGCCGGTGCCCCCGGCGCCCAGCGCCGTGCGCAGCTCCTCGGTCTCTGCCTCGGCGCGCCCAGCGGTCAGCTCGTAGGCCTCGGCCTCGGCGGCGGCCACCAGCTCCTCGACGGCGGCGTAAGCCCGCGACGGGGTCGCCGCGTCGCGGGCCAGCTCCAACGCCCGCTGCCGCCGCTGGCGCGCCTCCGGGTCCGTGGCCAGCCGACGCGCGCGCCCCACGTGGCCGCCGCTAACCGACGCGGCCCACGTCGCGGTGTCGGCGTCGAGCCCGTCGCCGTCCACCAGCACCTGGGCGATCGCCTCGGCCGACGGGGTCACCAGCGCGACATGACGGCAGCGCGACCGCAGCGTGATCGCGATGTCCTCGGGGTCCACCGACGGCGCGCACAGCAGAAACACCGTCGACGGCGGCGGTTCCTCGACCACCTTGAGCAGCGCGTTGGCCGCCCCCTCGGTCAGCCGGTCGGCGTCTTCGATCAGCACGATCTGCCAGCGCCCGGTGCTGGGACGCCGCGAGGCGATCTGCACGATGCCCCGCATCTCGTCCACGCCGATCGACAGGCCTTCGGGGATCACGCGCCGCACATCGGCGTGGGTGCCGGCCATCGTCGTCGTGCATGCCCGGCACTCTCCGCAGCCGGGAACACCGTCGGAGGTGCACTGCAGCGCCGCCGCGAAGCACAGCGCCGCCACCGAGCGCCCCGAGCCGGGCGGGCCGGTGATGAGCCAGGCATGCGACATGGCCGCCTTGTGAGCCGAATCACCGCGCGCCGCCTGCGCGGCCGCCACCAGCTCGGCTTCCACGGCCTGCTGGCCCACCAACCGCGCAAAAACCCCGGGCATCACCGGCAACAGTACTGCTCACCGCCGACACAACCCGCGGTGCAACGTGCTTTTTGGTTGCCGCTAAGTCCCCGCCGCCGGATACGGTTGGTCCGTGAGCACCGCATTGGCACAGCGCGGGCGGATCAGCGCGTTCCTCCGCTGGCTGGTGCGCACGCCGTGGCCGGTGTTCTCGCTGAGCATCTTCCAGGCCGACATCATCGGGGCGCTGCTCGTCCTCGGCTTCCTGCGCTACGGCCTGCCCCCCGAGGACCGCATCGAGCTACAAGATCTGCCCCGGGCCAACTTGGCGCTCTTCGCGATCACACTGGTGGTCCTTGTCGCCAGCGGATTTTCGGTCAGCGTGCGGCTGTTGCTGCCCGTCTTCCGCTGGCAGCGCCGCGACGGTCTGCTCGAGGACACCGACCCGGCCGCCACGGAGCTGGCTCGCAGCCGCGCGCTGCGGATGCCTTTCTACCGCGTGCTGATCAGCCTGTGCTATTGGTCGGTGGGCGGTGTGGTGTTCATCGTCGCCAGCTGGCGAAAGACGAGCCACCTCGCACCGGTGGCGGGCGTCGCCGTCGCCCTCGGCGCCGCCGCCACCGCCATCATCGGCTACCTGCAGTCCGAGCGGGTGCTGCGGCCGGTGGCAGTTGCCGCGTTGCGTGGCGGCGTACCGGAGAACGTGCGCGCACCCGGCGTCATCTTGCGGCAATTGCTGACCTGGGCGCTGTCGACCGGGGTGCCGCTGCTGGCAATCGTGCTGGCGGTGGTGGCCGACAAGGCTGCGTTTCTGCACGGCCCACCAGAAAAGCTGCTCAACCCGATCCTGCTGATGGCGCTGCTCGCCTTATTCATCGGCCTGGTAAGCACGCTGCTGGTCGCCATGTCGATCGCCGACCCGCTTCGCCAGCTGCGCTGGGCGCTCGGCGAGGTGCAGCGCGGGAACTACAACGCGCACATGCAGATCTACGACGCCAGCGAGCTGGGCCTGCTGCAGGCAGGGTTCAACGACATGGTGCGCGACCTGGCCGAGCGGCAACGGCTGCGCGACCTGTTCGGCCGCTACGTCGGCGAAGACGTCGCCCGCCGCGCTTTGGAGCGCGGCACCGAGTTGGGCGGCCAGGAACGCGACGTCGCCGTGCTGTTCGTCGACATGGTCGGCTCGACTCATCTTGCCGCGACCCGCCCGCCCAGCGAGGTCGTCAACCTACTCAACGAGTTCTTCCGGGTGGTGGTGGACACCGTCGGCCGCCACGGCGGTTTCGTCAACAAGTTTCAGGGTGATGCCGCGCTGGCGATCTTCGGCGCGCCTATCGAGCACCCCGACGCGTCGGGTGGCGCGCTGGCTGCGGCCCGCGAACTGCACGACGCGCTTCTGCCGGTGCTGGGTGAGTTGGAATTCGGCATCGGGGTGTCAGCCGGTCGGGCCATCGCCGGCCACATCGGCGCGCAGGCCCGCTTCGAATACACCGTGATTGGCGACCCGGTCAACGAGGCAGCCCGGCTCACCGAGCTGGCGAAGCTCGAGGAGGGTCACGTGCTGGCGTCGGCGATCGCCGTCAGCGGTGCGCTGGACGCCGAAGCCTTGTGCTGGGATGTCGGCGAAGTTGTCGAGTTGCGCGGGCGCACCGCGCCGACTCAGCTAGCCCGGCCGCTGAATCTGGCTGCGCCCGAAGAGGTTTCCGCCGAGGAGGGGTCGCTGCCCAGCCGGTAGCCGGCGCCGCAGCCGCTTCCGGTCAGGCCGGCCACTGCTGTTGGCTAGGCGGTGGCGTGGCACGGGGCTGTTCGTCCGCATCGAAGCGCTGGCGCAGCTGGTCGCGCAGCGCCGTGATGGCGGCGTAGCTGGCGTCTGCGGTTGCCTCGGAGACGATGCCGGCCAGTCCGATCACGATATGGCCGGCCAGCTCACGCAGCTTGACATTGGTTTCCTGGGACAGCTTTTTCAGGACCTCGAACGCTTGCTCTGCGCTGAGGTCGAAGTCCTGCATGAGCATGCCCTTGGCCTCTTCGATCACCCGCAGGCTCTCCAGCTGCTCCTCGCGCTGGACGAGTTGTTCGCGCAACTGCGCGATCTCTTCACGCAACTGCCCGACGTCCTCGCTACCGGAGGTGGAGGCCAGCGCCGCCGCCACGGTGGGGTAGACCGCAATGTCGTAGCTCAGGCCACCGGTGCGCAGCGAACGCAGCGCCGCTCCGCGGGCGACGATGCGCACCTCGACCGCATCGGTGGCGCCATCGTGAATTGCCGCGAGTACGTCGACACCGGCCGTGGTGAGCAGGCCGATCTCCGTCACGTCGAGCACCATCAGCTCTGGCCGGCGGGTGGCCAGCAGCTCGGCAACCGCCGCCGACAGCTCAGGCGCGGTGGTCTGGTCGAGGTCACCAGTGACATGCACGCACACCGCGTTGCCATGGTCCTTCGCGCTGACTTGAAACGGCACGGCTACATCGTCGCAGCAGGGCAAAGACGCATCAACACCCGCACAGGTGCGAGCTATCGTTTGGCCGCTTTCTTCGCGGGGGCCTTGCGGGTGGTCCGCTTGGCTGTCCGCTTGACCGGCCCGCGGGCCCGCCGGTCGGCGAGCAGTTCGGCAGCGCGCTCGTCGGTGAGCGACAACACGTCGTCGCCCTTGCGCAAGCTGGCGTTGGTCTCCCCGTCGGTCACATACGGCCCGAACCGACCGTCCTTGACCACCATCTGCCGACCCGACGCCGGGTCGGTTCCCAGTTCACGCAACGGTGGCGCCGAAGCGCTTTGGCGGCCACGGCGTTTCGGCTCGGCGTAGATCTTCAGCGCTTCGTCGAGCGTGATGGTGAAGATCTGATCTTCCGTCGCCAACGAGCGAGAGTCGTTGCCGCGCCTGAGGTATGGACCGTAGCGGCCGTTCTGTGCGGTGATCTCCTCGCCCGTCTGGGGGTCGACGCCGACAACACGCGGCAGCGACAGCAGTTTCAGCGCGTCATCGAGGCTGACGGTCTGTAAATCCATGCTGCGCAGCAGCGAAGCGGTACGCGGTTTCGGGCCGGTAGGTTTCTTGCCCTTTTTGGCCGGAGCGTCGTCGGGCTCCTCGGGCAGGATCTCGGTGACATACGGCCCGTACCGGCCGTCCTTCGCGACGATTTCGTGACCGGACTCCGGATCTACACCGAGCACCCGGCCCTCTTGCGGGGTCGCGAACAGCTCCTCGGCCTTCTCCAGCGTCAGCTCGTCGGGGGTCAGCGTGCCGTTGAGGTTGGCCCGCTGCGGGGTGGGCTCGCCGTCCTCACCGGCCACCATGCGCTCCAGGTAGGCCCCGTTCTTGCCCACCCGCACGTAGACCGGACGGCCTTGCGCATCGTCGAACAGCTTGATGGAGTTGACTTCCCGCGCGTCGATGCCTTCGAGGTTGACGCCGACGAGCTTCTTCAGGCCTCCGGAACGCGCGACCGATTCCGGCACACCGTGGTCGCCGCCGAAGTAGAAGTTGGAAAGCCAGGTGGTGCGCTGCTCGTGGCCTGCGGCGATTTCGTCGAGTTCGTCTTCCATCGCCGCGGTGAAGTCGTAGTCGACGAGCCGGCTGAAATGCTGTTCCAGCAGGCCGGTGACGGCGAACGCCACCCACGACGGGACCAGCGCGCTGCCTTTCTTGTGCACGTAGCCGCGGTCCTGGATGGTCTTGATGATCGACGAATACGTCGAGGGGCGCCCGATGCCCAACTCTTCGAGCGCTCGCACCAGCGACGCCTCGGTGTAGCGGGGCGGCGGGTTGGTGGCGTGCTGATCCGGGGTCACCTCGGTGGCGTCGAGCCGCTGCCCTTCGCTCAGGTGCGGCAGTCGCCGCTCGGCGTCGTCGGCCTCACCGCCGGCCAGTTCGTCGACCGTTTCCACGTAGGCCTTCAAGAAGCCGGGGAAGGTGATGGTGCGCCCGCTCGCCGAGAACACGACCTGCCGAGCACCTGACTCACCGGCGATTCGCAGGCTCAGCGTTGTGCCGCGCGCGTCGGCCATCTGGGACGCCACCGTGCGCTGCCAGATCAGCTCGTACAGCCGAAAGTCGTCACCGTTGAGCTCGCGGCGCACAGCATCTGGTGTGGCGAACGTCTCACCGGCGGGCCGGATCGCCTCGTGCGCCTCCTGTGCGTTTTTGACCTTGCGGGTGTACTGGCGGGGCGACGGGGAGACGTACTCCTCGCCATAGAGCTGACGCGCCTGGGTACGGGCGGCGTTGATTGCCGACTCCGAGAGCGTGGTGGAGTCGGTACGCATATAAGTGATGTAGCCGTTCTCGTAGAGCCGCTGCGCGACGCTCATCGTCCGTTCCGCGGAGAACCGCAGCTTGCGGCCCGCCTCCTGCTGAAGCGTCGAGGTCATGAACGGCGGATACGGCTTGCGGGTGTAGGGCTTTTCCTCCGCTGACGCCACGGTCAGCTGTGCGCCGCGAAGGCCTTCGGCGATCGCGCCGGCGCTGGCCTGGTCGAGCACGATGATTTGTTTGGAGACCTCGCGGTCTCCGCGCAGTGCGCCCAGCGAGTCGAAATCGCGTCCGGTGGCGACGCGCAGGCCATCGACGCTGCTCAGCCGGGCGGTGAAGGTGGGCGGGGTCGCGTTGGGGTCGGACACGCTGGCGTCCAGCTCGGCGACGACGTCCCAGTACTCCGCGCTGCGGAACGCCATCCGCTCGCGTTCGCGCTGCACGATGATGCGGGTCGCCACCGACTGCACCCGGCCCGCCGACAGCTTCGGCGCCACCTTCTTCCACAGCACCGGGCTGACCTCGTAGCCGTACAACCGGTCCAGGATGCGGCGGGTTTCCTGGGCGTCGACCAGATCGGTGTCCAGGTCACGCGGATGCTCGGCTGCCGCGCGGATAGCCGGCTCCGTGATCTCGTGGAACACCATCCGTTTGACTGGTACCCGCGGCTTCAGGGTTTCCAGGAGATGCCACGCGATGGCTTCGCCCTCGCGGTCGCCGTCGGTGGCCAGAAACAGTTCGTCGGCGTCTTTGAGCCGGGCTTTGAGCTCGTTGACCGTGCTCTTCTTGTCCGGGCTGATGATGTAGAGCGGTTCGAAGTTGTGGTCGACGTCCACACCGAGCCGCGCCCATGGCTCGGACTTGTATTTGGCGGGCACGTCCGCGGCGTTTCGCGGCAGGTCGCGAATGTGACCCCGGGAGGACTCGACGATGTAGTCGGAGCCTAGGTAGCCGGCTAGTTTGCGCGCTTTGGTGGGCGACTCGACGATGACGAGTCGCCGCGCGCTTCCATTTCTGCCGTTGCTGCGGCCCCCGTTAGCCAACTGTGCTTACGCTCCATCTCTGTTCCTGGTCCTGCGGGATCGAGCAGTCGGCCGCCGTGGGAACCTGTCCCTCAACCCTTAGGACAACTGACAATGTGACACCCGCGGCCAGCCGACGCAAACCGACCCCCCGGCGCTGGCGCTTTGGCTTACCCGTATACCCCTTTTGCCCGGCTCCTGCTCAGGCCGCTGGGCGGCCCGCCACGTCGCCGGGCTAAATGCGAGGCCACTGCGACAACGCCTGGGGGTCGTTAGGCGGTTCCCCGACGTTTTCTACCAGGCGCGATAGCCGCCGGCGGCCACTGATTCGCAACGCCGGCCGGCTGCCGCGGGTGCCGATCAGCGTTGGCGCGATACCGACCCGCATCAGCGCCGACGCTAGTGGCGAATGGGTGTCGGGCGCGTGCGGATCCAGTCCCAGCAGATAGCGGTCGGCCTCCGGGCTGCCCGCCGACAGAGTCCATGCGCGCAGCTCCCGGGGCCCGGGCAACCACGACGGCGGCACGGTCTTGACTGCCCCTCGGGTCCAGTCAGCCGCGATGACCCGCAACCGCGGGTCGACTGCCGTCCGCACCAGCGGCGTGTCCTCCTCGGTGCGGGTGATTTCCGCCACCAGGCCGGCTTCGTCGATCATCTCGGCCAGCGCCACCGCACGCCAGAGCTGGTCGACCACGACCGACAGCCGGGCACCAGAACCCACGACCACGATCTGGCCCGGAGCCGCCAGCACCCCGGTGAGGTCGGCGACCGCGGGCGGCACCGACTCCGCCGAGAAGAAGGAGAGCTGGCTCACGTCACCGACAGTAAGCCGCGCCCGGTGACGACGAGCGCCGGGACACGGCGCGAGAAGGAGCCGGGCCATCACCGGGCGGACGACGAGCGCCGCGGCGCGGCGGGAGGAGGAGGAGCCGGACCATCAAATCCAGCCCGGTGCGCCTTCGCCGCAGCAGCGCGATGCGTCGCCGGACAATCCCGGGCCAGGGAAGGGCCCGACTCCGCGCGGGCAGCGAGAAACCCCCGGCTACGTCCGGTAATCGGACTTGGCCGGGGGTCTGCGAGAACTTCTCTTAGATGGAGCGGACGCCGGTGGCTTGCGGCCCCTTGGGGCTTTGGCCGACCTCGAATTCGACTCGCTGATTCTCCTCAAGCGTCCGGAAGCCCGTTCCCTGGATTTCCGTGTAGTGGACGAACACGTCGGCCGAACCGTCCTCGGGGGCGATGAAGCCGAATCCCTTCTCCGCGTTGAACCACTTCACAGTTCCCTGTGGCATTTCTTGATCTTTCCTTCTCTTCTTGGGTGCGGTGCACCGTTTTTCGGTGCCCGGGCCTGCTGTGACCGCCATACCTCTCGGAGTCGCTCGGAACTTCACCCGACCTACACCCTCGCAGGAACCGCGGCCGCAACGTCGATCCTGCGAATGTTTGACACCTACACAGAAGCTGCGACCGCCAACAGTCAACCATGTTCGTCGCTCCAGCGACAGCTTCTGTTGATCAATTCGCCCAACCAAGGGGTGAACAATGCTGTTGAGACGAGTCCGAGGAGAAACACGTGACGTTCGGCAGCGAACTGCTTGCCGCCGTAATCGCCGGTGTCGAGCCGGGCGAGCACCCGCTTCGCCATGTCGCCGAGCTACCGCCGCAGAGCGGCCAGCCGCACAGTTGGCCGGCCTGGGCGCAGCCGGAGGTGATTCGCGCGTTCGACGATCGCGGCATCAGCCTGCCGTGGACGCACCAGTATCGCGCCGCGGAACTCGCGCACGCCGGCCGTCATGTGGTGGTCAGCACGGGCACCGCCTCGGGCAAATCGCTGGCGTATCAACTGCCCATCCTCAGCACGCTGCTGAGCGACCCACGAGCCCGGGTGTTGTACCTGTCGCCGACGAAAGCGCTCGGCCACGACCAGTTGCGCGCTGCGCATGCCTTGACCGGCGCGATCCCAGGATTGGGTGATGTCGCGCCCACCGCCTACGACGGCGACAGTCCCGCGGAGGTGCGCCGTTTCGCGCGGGAGCGCTCGCGGTGGCTGTTTTCCAATCCCGACATGGTTCATTTGTCGATATTGCGCAACCATGCCCGCTGGGCGGTGTTCCTGCGCGGGCTCCGCTTCGTGGTGGTTGACGAATGCCATTACTACCGCGGCATTTTCGGCTCCAACGTGGCGATGGTGCTGCGCCGCCTGCTACGGTTGTGCGCCCGCTACTCTGCTGATTCTGGTGGGAAGCCGACCTTCATCTTCGCCAGCGCGACGACGGCTTCGCCGGGCGCGACGGCGGCCGACCTCGTCGGTCAACCGGTCGAGGAGATCACCGCCGACGGTTCCCCACAGGGAGCTCGCACCGTGGCCTTGTGGGAGCCTGCGTTGCGCCTCGATTTGATCGGTGAGAACGGCGCCCCGGTGCGCCGCTCGGCCGGTGCTGAGGCGGCGCGGCTGATGGCTGATCTGGTCGCCGAAGGGGCCCGGACGCTGACGTTTGTGCGGTCGCGCCGCGGGGCGGAATTGACCGCGCTGGCCACCCGGTCGCGGCTGGCCGACATCGCACCGGAGTTGGCCGAGAAGGTGGCGTCTTATCGGGCGGGTTATCTCGCCGAGGACCGTAGCGCCCTGGAACAGGCGCTGGCCGAGGGCCGGCTACGCGGCATGGCCACGACCAATGCGCTGGAGTTGGGCATCGATATCGCGGGCCTGGACGCGGTGGTGCTCGCCGGCTTCCCCGGCACGGTCGCCTCCTTCTGGCAGCAGGCCGGACGGTCCGGACGGCGCGGGCAGGGCGCCCTGATCGTGCTGGTCGCCCGCGACGATCCGCTGGACACCTACCTGGTGCACCACCCGTCGGCCCTGCTGGACAAGCCGATCGAGCGGGTGGTGATCGATCCGGCCAACCCCTACATTCTCAGCTCGCAATTGCTTTGCGCAGCAATAGAGTTGCCCCTGGACGAAAGCGAAGTCCGCGCTTTGGGCGCCGAGGCGGTGGCCGACAAGCTGGTCGAGGACGGAATGCTGCGGCACCGCTACGGCAAGTACTTCCCCGCACCGGGGCTCGATCCGCACGCTGCGGTCGACATCCGCGGGCCTACCGACGGCCAGGTCGTCATCGTCGAGGCGGACACCGGGCGGCTGCTGGGTACCGCCGGTGCCAGCCAGGCCCCGGCATCGGTGCATCCGGGAGCGGTATACCTGCACCAGGGCGACAGTTATGTCGTTGATTCACTCGACATCGACGGCGGCATCGCGTTCGTCCACGCAGAAGACCCGGGGTACGCGACGTTCGCGCGGGAAGTCACCGACATCGCGGTCACTGGCCAGGGTGAGCGCATGACCTTCGGACCGGTCACGCTCGGCTTGGTGCCGGTGACCGTCACCAATCAGGTTGTCGGTTACCTGCGTCGCCGGCTCAACGGCGAAGTCATCGACTTCATCGACCTTAATATGCCTGCCCACA
>NZ_DASRBZ010000444.1:0-5382 GCF_035653355.1 Mycobacterium sp.
TCGCGCGCTGAGCGCTATTCAGGCCGAAGGCTTTCGGGCCGCGAGCCGGATCGTCGACCGATTCGTGCGAGCAGTGGGTCCAGACGTCACGGACGGCGACGGGCATGCCGCCAACGTGAACGCCAGCAACGACGGGCAGGCGGGCATGCCGGAATGGGAACGGCTGGCCCGGGCGTGGTGGTCGATGGTCGGCCAATTTCTCCTTAGCTCAACGTCTTTCGCTGCCCATCGGGGCAGCGCCACGGTGGCTCTCGACGTCAACGACCCCGACACCAAGGGTGCCCTGAACCTCGAGGCCCCGGTCGGCGGGTCTGCCAGTGCCGAGGTGTGGCTGCACAACCGGGGACCCGACGACCGCGCGGATGTTCGGTTGCGCTGCAGTGATCTGCTCAGTCACGAAGGCGATGTGATCGACGCCGCTGCGGTGGTTATCGATACCGCCGTGGTGGCAATGCCGAGACGATCCAGCCGCGGCGTGACGATCAGAATCGATGTTGCGCCGCAGACGCGGCCCGGCGTTTATCGCGGCACCGTGCTGGCAAGTGGTCACCCGGATCTGTGGCTTCCAGTGCGGCTCACCGTCCGACTGCCCAGCACATGACCAGTACCGCGGAGCGCGCCGCGCTGGTGTCTGTGGTCGACGAGCGTTTGCGCGAGGTCGCCAAGCTGGTGCGGCGGTCAATGCTCGACGCAATGCCCGACGGCGAACCCAGCCAGTGGCTTTATGCACCGATGCGCGCGTATCCGTCGCGGCCGGGTAAGGCGTTGCGGCCGGCGCTGTGTCTGTCGGCCGGCCGGGCATTCGGAGCGGACACGGACGATCTGCTGGGTATGGCTGTGGCGATCGAGATGCTGCACAACGCATTCCTGGTGCACGACGACATCGCCGACGGCAGCGAAATGCGCCGCGGCAGGCCGACTTTGGCGGCGACTCACGGGATCGCCGCAGCCCTCAACGCAGGCGACGCGTTGGCGGTGGTGGCAGGACAAGTGTTGCGGCGTGCGACACGTCGGCTCGATCGCGACCTCGGCGAGCTGGTGTGGGCCGAATTCGACACGATGGCGATACGCACTCTCGAGGGCCAGGCGACGGAAGTGGGCTGGCAGCTCGACAACGTCGAGGATCTCGGGCCCGAAGACTATCTGAACCTGATCATGCACAAGACGTGCTGGTACACCACAATCCATCCGCTGCGCGTCGGAGCAATCGTGGGCTCGCGTGGCACCGCCGAACTCGGCCCGCTGGTGCGGTTCGGCTTTCACTTCGGCTCCGCGTTTCAGATTCGTGACGATCTGTTGAACCTGGTCGGCGACGAACGGCTTTACGGCAAGGAGATTCTCGGTGACCTCTACGAGGGCAAGCGGACGCTCCCGCTGATCCACCTGCTGTCCGCCGCGCAGGGGCGGGACCGGAAAGTGGTTCGCGACTATCTGAGCCGCACCAGGTCGGAGCGGTCGGCCGACATGGTGCACCACGTGCGCGTGCTGATGGACAACTACGGCAGCATCGCGTTCGCCAGCGAATTCGCCGAGGGCATTCTGCTGGTCGCCGAAGAGTATTTCGAGCAGGCCTTCGCCCACGCCCGGCCCGGCCCGGACCTGGAGTTCCTGCGGGCACTGGTGCCCTACGTATGGGCGCGCTGGCGGTGACGCCGGCGGGATATCGTGAGCGCCGTGGCCGAGACCGCGCCGTTGCGCGTGCAGTTGATCGCCAAGACCGAGTTCTTGGCGCCGCCCGAGGTGCCGTGGAGTACCGATGCCGACGGCGGGCAGGCGCTTACCGAATTCGCCGGCCGGGCCTGCTACCAGAGCTGGTCCAAGCCGAACCCGAAAACCGCGACCAACGCCTCCTACATCAAGCACATCATCGACGTCGGGCATTTCTCGGTGCTCGAGCACGCGAGCGTGTCTTTCTACATCACCGGCGTCTCGCGGTCCTGTACGCACGAGTTGATCCGCCACCGGCACTTCTCCTATTCGCAGCTCTCGCAGCGCTACGTGCCGGAACGCGACTCGCAGGTCGTTGTGCCGCCGGGCATGGACGACGATCCGGAATTGCAGCAGATCTTGACCGCGGCGGCCGACGCCAGCCGTGCCACCTATACCGAACTGCTGGCCAAGCTGGAGGCTAAATTCGCTGATCAGCCCAACGCCGTTCTCCGGCGCAAACAGGCGCGACAAGCGGCTCGCGCGGTGCTGCCCAACGCCACCGAGACACGCATTGTGGTCACAGGTAACTACCGCGCGTGGCGGCATTTCATCGCCATGCGGGCCAGCGAGCACGCCGATGTGGAAATCCGGCGGCTGGCCATCGCCTGCCTGCGCCAGCTGGTCGACGTCGCGCCAGCGGTGTTCGCCGACTTCGAGATCACCATCCTGGCCGACGGCACCGAGGTCGCGACGAGTCCGTTAGCAACCGACGTCTGAGACGACGGGAAAAGGTGCGTCGCGAGCGGGCGCCGATGCACGACCATTGCGGCATGTCTGTGTACAGACATGCCCGCTCGTGCGGGTGGCCGAGGCGTAACCCGGTAGCCTGGGGACCGTGAGCACCGGCGGATTCGACGTCCACTCCCGCCTGGGCACCCTGCTGACCGCGATGGTCACCCCGTTCGGCTCGGACGGCTCCCTCGATGAAGCCGCCGCAGGACGGCTGGCCAACCACCTCGTCGACGCCGGGTGTGACGGCCTGGTCATATCCGGCACCACCGGCGAGTCGCCGACCACGACCGACGACGAGAAACTCACGCTGCTGCGGGCCGTGCTGGAAGCGGTGGGCGACCGTGCCCGCGTCATCGCCGGCGCCGGCACCTACGACACTGCGCACAGCGTTCATCTGGCCAAGGCCTGCGCGGCCGAAGGCGCGCACGGCCTGCTGGTGGTCACCCCGTACTACTCCAAGCCGCCGCAGTCCGGGCTGATCGCGCACTTCACCGCCGTCGCCGACGCCACCGAGCTGCCGGTGCTGCTCTATGACATCCCGCCCCGCTCGGTGATACCGATCGACCCTGACACCATCCGCGCCCTGGCGGCCCACCCCAACATCGTCGGCGTCAAAGACGCCAAGGGTGATCTGCACCGCGGCGGCCAAATCATGGCCGAAACCGGGCTGGCCTACTATTCCGGCGACGACGCACTGAATCTGCCCTGGCTGGCGATGGGGGCCACCGGCTTCATCAGCGTCATCTCTCATCTGGCCGCCGGCCAACTGCGCGAGATGTTGTCGGCCTTCCAGTCCGGCGACGTCGCCACCGCACGCAAGATCAACGTCGGCATCAGCCCGCTGTGCGACGCCATGAGCCGCCTCGGCGGGGTGACGATGAGCAAGGCGGGCCTGCAGCTGCAAGGCATCGATGTCGGCGAGCCGCGGCTGCCCCAGATGCCCGCGACGCCGCAGCAGGTGGACCAGTTGGCCGCCGACATGCGCGCGGCTGCGGTGCTGCGGTGAGCCACAGGTGAGCCACAGGTGAACGACGAGCTCGCCCCGCCGGGTCCACTGGCCCCTGGCGGGCTGCGGGTCACAGCGCTGGGCGGTATCAGCGAAATCGGCCGCAACATGACGGTTTTCGAGCATCTGGGCCGGCTGCTGATCATCGACTGCGGGGTGATGTTTCCCACCCACGACGAACCCGGCGTCGACCTGATCCTGCCGGATCTGCGGCATATCGAAGACCGGCTCGACGACGTCGAGGCGTTGGTGTTGACCCATGCGCACGAGGACCACATCGGTGCGATTCCGTTCCTGCTCAAGCTGCGCCCCGACATCCCGGTCGTCGGCTCGAAGTTCACCTTGGCGCTGGTCGCCGCGAAATGCCGCGAACACCAACTCAAACCGGTGTTCCGCGAAGTGGCCGAGGGCCAGCGCACCACGCACGGGGTATTCGAGTGCGAATACTTCGCCGTCAACCACTCCATCCCTGACTCGCTGGCCATCGCGGTGCACACCGGCGCGGGAACCGTCCTGCACACCGGCGACATCAAGCTCGACCAGCTCCCACTCGACGGGCGCCCCACCGACCTGCCCGGCATGTCGCGGCTCGGCGACGCCGGCGTGGATCTGTTCCTGTGCGACTCGACCAACGCCGAGATCCCCGGGGTGGGGCCCTCCGAGAGTGAAGTCGGCCCCACCCTGCACCGGCTGATCCGCGGCGCCGACGGTCGCGTGATCGTGGCGTGCTTTGCCTCCAATGTCGACCGGGTGCAGCAGATCATCGACGCCGCAGTGGCGTTGGGTCGGCGGGTGTCGTTCGTCGGCCGCTCGATGGTGCGCAACATGGGGATCGCCCGCGACCTCGGTTACCTGCGGGTGGCCGACGGCGATCTGATCGACATCAGCGTGGCCGAAACGATGCGTTCCGAGCAGGTGGTGCTGATCACCACGGGCACCCAGGGTGAGCCGATGTCGGCGCTCGCGCGGATGTCACGCGGTGAGCACCGCAGCATCACGCTGACCGCGGGTGACCTCATCGTGTTGTCGTCATCGCTGATACCTGGCAACGAGGAAGCCGTCTACGGGGTGATCGACGAGCTCGCCAAGATCGGTGCCCGCGTGGTGACCAATGCGCAAGCGCGCGTGCATGTTTCGGGCCACGCGTATGCCGGTGAACTGCTGTTCCTCTACAACGGGGTGCGGCCCCGCAACGTCATGCCGGTGCACGGCACCTGGCGGATGCTGCGCGCCAACGCCGGCTTGGCCGCGCGTACCGGAGTGCCGCCGGATTCAATTGTGTTGGCGGAGAACGGGGTCAGCGTCGACCTTATTGCTGGACAGGCCCGCATCGCCGGAGCGGTGCCGGTCGGCAAGATGTTCGTCGACGGCCTGATCCTCGGTGACGTCGGCGACATCACCTTGGGTGAACGGCTGATTCTCTCGTCGGGGTTCGTTGCGGTGACTGTCGTGGTGCGGCGTGGCACCGGTCGCGCGGCTGCGCCACCGCATCTGCATTCCCGCGGCTTTTCCGAGGACCCCAAAGCGCTGGAGCCCGCGGTGCGCAAGGTCGAAGACGAACTCGAATTACTCGCCCAGGAAAACGTGACCGACCCCATCCGGATCGCCCAGGCGGTGCGGCGCACCGTCGGCAAATGGGTGGGCGAGACCTACCGGCGCCAGCCGATGATCGTGCCGACCGTACTGGAGATCTGAGCAGGCGAGCAGACGCAAAGGTTCCCAAAACGGCGTGGTGTCCGGGGCTTTTGCGTCTGCTCAGGCTAGGGGGTCTTCTCGGCGTAGGCCGACCATTCGATCTCAGAGGCGGTGAGATCGCGGCCGGCCGGCCCGACGTAGCGCTGGATCAACTGCTCCGGTCCGACCTGCTCGATCAGCCGCCAGCCGAAGCCGGCCAGAAACTCCTCGACTTCATCTGGCTGAATCCCGAAGTGCCA
>NZ_DASRBZ010000445.1:0-2450 GCF_035653355.1 Mycobacterium sp.
CCCGAAGCGTCGCCGGACGCGATGACTCAGGTGCGCGGCGAGCAGTACGCGGCGCCTGCCGAAGAGCCACGGGAGGGCAAGGGCAGCTTCTTCCGCCGCCGGCGCCACGTCGGCGCTGGCCGTTAATCCAGCGCCAAGAGACGCTAAAGCCCCCATTTCGGCGCCGAAATGGGGGCTTTAGCGTCTTCTCGTCAGATCAGTCCGAGCAGCCGCAGATCGGTGATGTACTTGACGATGACCTCCCGCGTCACGTGCGGAATGTCTTTGTCCGGACCGATTTTGGCGTCTTGCACCGCCGCGCGGAACCGATCGGTCGGGGCCATCGATCCGCGGATCGGCTTTTCCGGCTTCTGGTAGTTGTGCAGCAGCGGCAGCAGCGAGTACTGACGCTGCCGCTCGGGCAGGGCCCGGATCGCGGTTTCGAACCGCTGCAGCCAGTCGGCGTAGTCGTCGATGCGCCGGATCGAGTAACCGGCCTCGACCAGCCAGTCGACATACTCGTCGAGCCCGATGCCGTCATCATGCGGGTTCATCACGTGATAGGTCTGGAACCCGTCGACGCTGTGAGCCCCCAGCGTCGAGATCGCCTCGGCGATGAACTCGACGGGCAGCCCGTCGTAGTGGGCGCGCTGCCGGTTGCCGTTGGCGTCGAGCTCGTAGAACGAGCGCGGCGCGATCCCGGTGGCCACCAGGGAAAGCATCAGCCGGGTGAACATGTCCGGCAAGTTGAGCTGGCCGGCATAGGTGGTGTCGGCCAAGATCATGTCGCAGCGGAACACCGCGACCGGCAGCCCGCAGAGGTCGTGGGCCTCGCGCAACAGCACCTCACCGGCCCACTTGCTGTTGGCGTAGCCGTTGGCGTAGCTGTCGCTGATCGCCCGGGTCGCGCTGATCACCCGGATGTCGGCGTCCTCGGTGAAGGTGCCCGGTTTGATCTGGTCGCCCACCCCGATCGTCGACACGTAGGTGTAGGGCTTGATCTTGCTGGTCAGCGCTAGGCGGATCAGCTCGGCGGTGCCCAGCGCGTTGGGCCCGAACAGCTCGCTGTAGGGCAGCACGTGGTTGACCAGCGCGGCGGGGTCGACGATCACATCGACGGTCTGGGCCAGCCGCTGCCAGGTCTGCCGATCTAAGCCGAGATCGGGTTCGCCCTTGTCGCCGGCGACGACCTCGAGATGATCGACAGCCAGCTCGCGATAGTGCGCCAACAGTTTCGGGTCACCGCTGTCGAACGTCTTGTCCAACCGCGCCCGCGCCTCGTCATCGGACTTGGCGCGCACCAGCGCGATCACCGTGCCGTCGACCAGGTCCATGCGCTCCAGCCACTGCAGCGCAAGATAGCGGCCCAAAAAGCCGGTCGCGCCGGTCAACAGCACCGTGCGCACCTCGGCGCTCGGGCCGGGCAGGTTCGGGGCGTCGGCCAGCGTGTGCGCGTCGAGGAACTTGTCCAACCTCAGGTCACGAGCGTGCACCTCGAGCGCGCCGCGGCCGTGCACCGAGGCGAACGTGGGCCGCTTGGAGCCGTGCCGCTCGGCCTCGATGTAGCCGGCGATGGCCGCCAGGTCGGATGCCGGGCTGACGATCACGCCCACCGGCACGTCAATGTCGAAGATGTCACGCAACAGGTTGCCGAACGTCAACGCCGACAACGAATCGCCGCCCAGGTCGGTGAAGTGGGCATCAGGCGCCAACTCGCCGGCCGCGGCGCTCAACAGCGCAGCGGCGGCCCGGGTGACGGTCTCGAGCACCGGCCGCTCGGCGCCGCTGCGGCGCAGCTCGCCCAGCTCGTCGGCCTGGGTCTGGTCCAGCTCGGCGTAGAGCTGTTCCAGGCGCTCGCCATAGCGGTCCTTGAGCTTGGGCCAGGCCAGCTTGCGGATCCCGGTGAGCAGACCGTTCTCCAGCGTGAACGGCTCGGTTTCGATGAGGAAATCGCGCGGCACCTCATAGGACTGCAGGCCGGCTTCCTTGGCCACCTGCTGCAACGACTCGGCGATTGCCGCCTTGAGCTCCCCGGAATCCAAGCGCGCCAACGCGTCTTCCGTCGGTACCACAACCGCCAGCAGGTAGGGGTGGGCACTGTTGCCGTAGATGTAAATCTGGCGCACCAGCGCGCTGTTGTTGAACACCGCCTCGAGCTTGGCGACGGTCACGAACTCGCCCTGCGCCAGCTTCAGCACGTTGTTGCGGCGGTCGACATACACCAACTGGTCGGGGCCCACCTCGGCCACGATGTCGCCGGTGCGGTAGTAGCCGTCCACGTCGAAGACGCCAGCGGTGATCTGCGGGCGCTTGTAGTAGCCGGGGAACATGTTCTCGGTCTTAAGCAGCAGCTCGCCGCGCGGATAGGGCCGGTCGGTGTGGAAATAACCCAGCTCCGGCACGTCCACCAGCTTGTAGTCGACCACCGGCGGACGCTGCACGACACCGTCGAACAACACCATCCCGGCCTC
>NZ_DASRBZ010000446.1:0-2768 GCF_035653355.1 Mycobacterium sp.
CAACACCGGCACCAACGAGCGCTACCTACCGGTGAGCCGGCCGCCGGGAACGTCGGCGGTGATCCCCGCCGTTTCCGGCTCTAAAGTCATCGAGCAGCGCGGCGACACGGTGGTAGCGCTGGGCTGAGGCCCGCGACCAGACTCACAAGCCCCCCGAAATAGGCGGATTCGGGTGCTTTTGCGTCTGTCCGCGCTAAACCTCTGGGGTGAAGGTCGGCAGCGGCTTGCCGGACTTCCAATGCTTGAGCAGCGCATGCGCCAATTCCCGGTAGGCGAAAGCGCCCTTGTTCTTGCGCCCGGCCAACACCGACGAGCCGGAGGCGCTGGCCTCGGCGAAGCGCACCGTGCGTGGAATCGGCGGACCCAACACCGGTAGGTCGTAGCGGTCAGCAACGTCCAGCAGCACGTCACGGGTATGGATGGTGCGCGGGTCATACAGCGTCGGCAACGCGCCGAGCAGACGCAGTCGCGGGTTCGTGATCTGCTGGACGTCGGCGACCGTACGCAGGAACTGCCCGACGCCGCGATGCGCCAGCGTCTCGCACTGCAGCGGCACGATCACCTCGTCGGCAGCGGTGAGCCCGTTGAGCGTAAGAACTCCCAGCGATGGGGGGCAGTCGACGATGACCACGTCGAACCGATCACTGAGCTTGTCCAGTGCACGCTTCAACGCATACTCGCGTCCTGCGCGCATCAACAACATCGCCTCGGCGCCGGCGAGGTCGATGTTGGACGGCAACAGCGTCATTCCCTCCGCGGTGCTGACCAGCACCGCGTCCGGTTCCACCTCTCCCAGCAGCACTTCGTGCACCGACACTGGGAGCTTGTCGGGATCGTGGCCGAGTGAAAAGGTCAGACAGCCTTGTGGATCGAGATCGACGAGCAGCACTCGCTTTCCGTCGTCGGCCATTGCCGCCCCCAACGACGCCACCGTCGTCGTCTTGGCGACGCCGCCCTTCTGGTTGGCGACCGCCAGCACCCGGGTGTCAGTCATTCGCGCCGCTCCTCCTCATCGCTTCGCTCTGCATCGTCGCCGGCAAGTCTCAACGGCGCCGCTCCTCCTCATCGCTTCGCTCTGCATCGTCGCCGGCGCGCATACGGGCAATCCTGGCATCTTTCCCGCCGTGCCCGCGCGCCGATCGCCATGACTCTCAGGCAGAATCGGGCGACATGAGCGTCGAGGACCATCGGCTAGTGTTGCTGCGACACGGCGAGACCGAATGGTCGAAGTCCGGCCAGCACACCGGCCGCACCGAACTTGAGCTGACCGACGCCGGCCGCAGACGGGCACAGGGCTTGAAGGAGACGCTCGACCACCTGGGACTGGATCACCCGATGGTGTTCAGCAGTCCGCGGCGGCGCGCTGTCGTCACCGCCGAAATGGCCGGTCTCACCGTCGACGAGGTAACCGAGCTGCTCGCCGAATGGGATTACGGGTCCTACGAGGGCCTCACCACTGCGCAGATCCGGGAATCGCGTCCCGACTGGCTGATCTGGACAGATGGTTCCCCTGATGGCGAAAGCGTCGCGCAGGTCAGCGACCGCGCTGACCAGGCCGTCACACTGGCATTGCAGCACATGGAATCTCGCGACGTCGTGTTTGTCGGACACGGCCACTTCTCCCGCGCGGTGATCGCCCGCTGGGTCGAGCTGCCAGTCGGTGATGGCCTCCGCTTCGCGATGAACGCGGGAGGCCTGGCCGTGTGCGGTTTCGAACACGGAGCGCGCCAGCTGGCGCGTTTGGACTAAGCAGCTATCCACATGGATAGCTTGCCCTCGTTCGTGCTCTACGGGCCGAATGGAGTGCTCGTCGGTGACGGGATGGCCAACCGCTACTCGGAGGTGCCGGCGGCGCAGGCGGCCCTGCTCGCCGGGAACACGTCATTTGTTATGGGAGCGTTGCCATTTGACATCAGCCAGCCTGCAGCGCTGATAGCGCCGCGGACCATACAGCAGGCGGAGACGCTGCCCGACTGGCCGAGCGGTCCACTGCCGGCGGTGCGGGTTGCTGGCGCGATTCCCTCCGCCGAACAGCACCGCAGCCGGGTGCGACGGGCGCGCGACCGGCTTGCCGCGCCCGGCAGCGCGCTGAGCAAAGTGGTGCTGGCCCGAGCGTTGCGGCTGGTCGCCGACGCCCCGCTGGACGCCCGGGTCATCCTGCGCCGGCTGGTCGCTGCCGACCCTGCCGCGTTCGGCTACCTGGTCGATTTGACGCCGGCAGGCGGCCACTATTCCGGTGCAGCCTTGGTCGGCGCCAGCCCGGAATTGCTGGTCGCCCGCGACGGCGACCGGGTGACCTGCCGGCCGCTGGCAGGCTCGGCGCCACGCGCCGCCGACCCACGGCTCGACGAGGCAGCCGGCGCGGCGCTGGCCCGTTCGGAGAAAAACCGCCACGAACACCGACTGGTAGTCGAGACCATGCATGCGGCGCTGCAGCCGTTGTGCCGAGAGCTGACAATCGCTCCGACGCCCGAGCTGAGTCGTACCGCGACGGTGTGGCATCTGAGCACCCCGATCAGTGGTCTGTTACGTGACAGTTCAACGACGGCAATGGATTTGGCATTAGCCCTGCATCCCACCCCGGCGGTCGGCGGGGTGCCGACCCAGCAAGCATGCGAGCTCATCGCCGCGCTGGAAGGCGACCGCGGTTTCTATGCCGGCGCCGTGGGCTGGTGCGACGCACGCGGCGACGGGCGCTGGGCAGTGTCGATCCGCGGGACGCAGCTGTCTGCCGACCGCCGCAGCGCACTCGCCCACGCCGGCGGCGG
>NZ_DASRBZ010000447.1:0-10803 GCF_035653355.1 Mycobacterium sp.
GACCATGAAGTTCAGCCGCTGGTAGGGGGTGCCGCCGGTCAGGGTGGAACGGTCGGTCTTGGCATCGATACGTTCGAACTCTCGGCCCAGCGCCGAGACCAGCAGATGGACCTTCGACGGGAAATACCGGTACAGCGTGCCCACTGCCACGTCAGCCCGGTCGGCCACCGCGCGCATCTGAACTGCCTCGTAGCCGCCCTTGGACGCGATCGCCATCGTCGCGTCCAGGATGCGCTTGCGCCGCTCACGCTGCGCCTCGGAGCCCAGCTCGGATTCAGCAAGTACCGCCACGTTCATGACCTCGCGAGGTTGCGCGCTCGACGCGCGACCCGAATTGGTGTTCGCTGACCCCGACGTGTCAGTGGACATGGGACGAGCAGCTCCTTCTTGTGGCGGTCTCGCTGAAAACGATACGCATGCGAAGCGTCGATTGCTCACCTCCGGGCGGCGGGTACACCGTCGTGTGCTGCTGCGATGGCGGTCGACTTGACTGTTGATCGCTGGCACTATTAGAACACGTTCTAGTCAACTGAGGAGCCTCAACGTGCCATCCACCATCACCGACGAACAGTTCGCGGCGCGTGAGTTGGTGCGCGATTGGGCTGCCAGCGCGGGAACGACCGCCGCGGTTCGCGACATCGAGCAGGGCAAGCCGGAGGCCTGGCGGCCCGTTTACGACGGCCTGGCCGACCTGGGCTTGTTCGGTGTAGCGATTCCCGAGGACTGCGGCGGCGCGGGTGGACGCATCGAGGACCTCTGCGCGATGGTCGATGAGGCCGCGAAGGCCTTGGTGCCCGGGCCGGTGGCGACGACGGCGCTGGCCACGCTGGTGGTCTCCGATCCCGAACTGCGTGGCCTGCTGGCATCCGGCGAACGCGTGGCCGGGGTGGCGCTGAACGGCGACGTCCACCTCGACACCGCTTCCCGCGCCTCGGGCAGCGTGCCGTGGGCGCTCGGAGCGACGGACGGCGGCCTGTTACTGGTGCCGGCCAACGACAAGTGGCTGCTTGTCGACACCGCCGACGACGGCGTGAACGTCGAGCCGCTGACGCCGACCGACTTCTCCCGCCCGTTGGCGCGTGTGGTGCTGACCTCGGCACCCGCGGCCGTGCTCGACGTGCCACCGGACCGGGTCGAAGATCTGGCCGCCACCGTGCTGGCCGCCGAGGCGGCCGGCGTGACGCGGTGGGCGCTGGACACCGCCGTCGAATACGCCAAAGTGCGCGAGCAGTTCGGCAAGCCGATCGGCAGCTTCCAGGCGATCAAGCACATCTGCGCCGAAATGCTTTGCCGCGCAGAACAAGTCGCGGTGGCCGCCGCCGACGCCGCGCACGCCGCCGCCGACCCCGACCCCGAGCAGTTGTCGATCGCCGCGGCCATCGCCGCCAGCATCGGCATCGACGCCGCCAAAGCCAACGTCAAAGACTGCATCCAGGTGCTCGGCGGCATCGGCATCACCTGGGAACACGACGCGCACCTCTACTTGCGACGGGCTTACGGCATCGGCCAGTTCCTCGGCGGCTCGGTGCGGTGGCTGCGCCGCACCGCGGCACTGACCCAAACCGGAGTTCGTCGCCACCTGAGCGTCGACCTCGGCGACGTCGCTCACCTGCGACCGCAAATCGCTGCAACGGTCGCCGAGATCGCCGCACTCCCCAAGGAGAAACGGCAGGCTGCCCTGGCCGAGGCCGGCCTGCTGGCCCCGCATTGGCCGGCGCCCTACGGCCGCGCCGCCTCACCGGCCGAGCAGCTGCTGATCGACCAGGAAATGTCGGCGGCCGGTGTCGAGCGGCCGGACCTGGTGATCGGTTGGTGGGCAGTGCCGACGATCCTCGAACACGGCACCTCCGAGCAGATCGAGCGCTTCGTGCCCGCGACCTTGCGCGGCGAAATCTTTTGGTGCCAACTGTTTTCCGAGCCCGGGGCTGGCTCCGATCTGGCGTCGCTGCGTACCAAGGCGGTGCGCGCCGAGGGCGGCTGGAAGCTGACCGGGCAAAAGGTGTGGACGTCGTCGGCGCACAAAGCGCAATGGGGAGTGTGCTTGGCCCGCACGGACCCCGACGCGCCGAAACACAAGGGCATCACCTACTTCCTGGTCGATATGAGCTCGCCCGGCATCGTGATCCGGCCACTGCGGGAGATCACCGGCGACGCCCTGTTCAACGAGGTCTTTCTCGAGGACGTGTTCGTGCCCGACGAGATGGTCGTCGGCGCGGTCAACGACGGCTGGCGGTTGGCCCGCACCACGCTGGCCAACGAGCGAGTCGCGATGGCCACCGGCACCGCGCTGGGCAACCCGATGGAAGAGCTGCTTGCCGCGGTGGCCGATCAGCACCTTGACGCGGCCCGTCAAGACCAGCTGGCGCGGTTGATCGTCGCCGCCCAAACCGGCGCGCTGCTCGACCAGCGCATCGCCGAGCTCGCGGTCGGGGGCAAGGATCCCGGCGCGCAGTCCAGCGTCCGCAAGCTGATCGGCGTGCGCTATCGGCAGGCGCTGGCCGAGTACCGGATGGACGTTTCCGAGGGCGCCGGTGTGGTCGAAGACGCTGTGGTGCACGACTTCCTCAACACCCGCTGCCTGACGATCGCCGGCGGCACCGAGCAGATCCTGCTCACGCTGGCCGCCGAACGGTTGCTCGGCCTGCCGCGCTAGGCGTTCGCCCCGCCGAAATTGCGCTGACGGTCGTGGTTTTCGCCGAATAGCAACCCTGGGCGCAATCTCGATGCAGAACCCGTCAGGAAAACCCGGCCTGCGCGCAGGTGCTGGGCGAGGTGATGTTCACCCCGCTGTAGACCACCTGGATGTGCGTGCACATGATGACTTTCTCGTCGGTGCGCGGTTGCCCGGTCCGCCAGTCCGTCGAGTCGATCCGGCCGGTGGTCTGATACTTCTCCGGCGGGCCTTCGCCTAAGTAGATTGTGGTTACTTCATCGGACCCGCCCTCTTTGTGGACCCTGTCGAATTGGGCACTGGCGTGGACGTCCAGATATGCCAGCCGGTCGGTCGGCCGGATCTGGGTGCTTTGCCGCGACCACAAATCGGACGGGAACCCGGTCACTCCGTCGGCTGCCCGGCGGTCCGCCCCGACGGTGAAGTCGCAGCTGCCGATCACGGGATGGCAGTCGAGCCGGGCGAACGTCTCTAACTGAGTCCCGTCGTCAAGAGGAAACAACGTGGTGGCGGTGTTGCTTGCCGCCCTGCCGACCAGAGGGGGCGTCAACGCCATCACCAGCCCGGCGCCCGCCAATGCCGCCACCAGCCGCTTCATCGCGCTTTCGTTCCCTTCCCGTCCCGCCGACCCTGCAGAATTTAACGCCCGCGGCTACTCGTCGTAGGTGACTTCGACCGAATCGGACTCCGGGCGCGACTGGCAGGCCAAGATGAGCCCTTCCTCGAGATCTTGCTGCTCGAGCACGTCGTTGACTTCCATGTTGACCTTGCCGCTACGCAACGTGCAGGCGCACGCCCCGCAGTGACCTTCCCGGCACGAAAACGGTGCGTCCAGCCCGCGGTCCAGCAACACGTCGAGCAGCTTGGCGCCGCGAGGCCACGACACGGTGTGCGTCTCGCCGTCGAGGTGCACCACCGCCGTGGCCGGCGGTTCGTCACCGGAGTCTTCGATCGTCACCGCAGCGAACGGATCGGTGTCCAGCGAGCGGAACACCTCCAGGTGGATGCGCTGCGCTGGCACGCTCAGTGATTCCAAGGCGTCGCGCACGGCCTGCATGAACGGGGCCGGCCCGCAGATGAACGCCTCGCGGTCGGTGTAGGGGGCGGCCAGTTTCGCCAGCGCCGCCGCGCTGGGCAGCCCCTGCAGCGACTCCAGCCAATGCACCACGGTCAGCCGGTCGGGGTATTTGGCGGCCAACTCCCGCAACGCATCGCCGAAGATGACCGAGCGGTCGTCGCGGTTGGCGTAGACCAGCACCACCTGTCCGCTGCCCTCGGAGAGCGCCGACTTGCAGATCGACATGATCGGTGTGATCCCGCTGCCCGCGGCCAACAACAGGAAATCGTCGTCGAGGGTCTTGGGCACGAAAGTGCCCGACGGAGCCAGCACGTGAATCCGCATGCCCGGGTGGGCGTGGTCGCACAGCCAGTTCGATGCGTAGCCGTCTTTGTCTCGCTTGACGGTGACGGTCAGCGCCTCGTCGACGAACGGCGAGCTGCACAGCGAGTAACAGCGGGCCACCGACCCAGTGCGGTCGCTGGGGATGCGCAGGGTCAGGAATTGGCCGGGCGCATAGCGCAGCCGCTCTGCCGGAATGTCGGCGCCGTCGGGCACGGCGAACACCAGCGAGCGCGCCTCGTCGGTCTCGGCGATCACATCGGCGACCTGCAGTTCCAGCACGTGGCTGCCGAGGGGCTCGTCGGGAACTTCGTCGGCCACGGTCCCGGCTTTCTCTTCTGACATAACTAGAACAGGTTACAGAAAAGTCGTTTCCCGGCGCTACCAGCCGCAGGAATACCCTGCTCGACACAAATCGGAACGTGTTCTAGTCTCTGATTTAAATAAGCATCCAGGAGGAACCTGTGACGTCCATTGAACAACGCGACGCTCAGTCGGTCCTAGACGGCATCGACGAACTGCTGCCGAAGTTGCGGCAACGGGCACAGGAAACCGAAGACCTGCGCCGGTTGCCGGACGCGACGGTGAGCGAGCTTCAGGAAATCGGTTTCTTCAGGTTGCTGCAGCCCAAGCAGTGGGATGGCCTGGAATGCGACCCGACGCTGTTCTACGAGGCGGCTCGCCGGCTGGCCAGCGCCTGCGGCTCCACCGGTTGGGTCGGATCGATCGTCGGCGTGCACAACTGGCATCTCGCGCTGTTCGACCAGAAGGCCCAGGAAGAGGTTTGGGGCGAGGACACCAACGTGCGGATCTCGTCCTCGTACGCGCCGATGGGCGCGGGCACCGTGGTCGACGGCGGCTACCTGGTCAACGGTTCGTGGAACTGGTCGTCGGGATGTGACCACGCGAGTTGGACGTTCGTCGGCGGCCCGGTGATCAAAGACGGTCGGCCGGTGGACTTCGGCAGCTTCTTGATCCCGCGCAGCGAATACCAGATCGAGGACGTCTGGCACGTCGTCGGGCTGCGCGGAACGGGCAGCAACACGCTTCACGTCAAGGACGTCTTCGTGCCGCGACACCGGTTCTTGTCGTACAAGGCGATGAACGACCACACCGCCGGCGGGCTGCAGACCAACACCGCGCCTGTGTACAAGATGCCTTGGGGCACAATGCATCCCACCACCATCACGGCGCCGATCGTCGGTATGGCATACGGCGCCTACGAGGCGCATGTGGAGCATCAGGGCAAGCGGGTGCGTGCGGCGTTCGCCGGTGAGAAGGCTAAAGACGACCCCTTCGCCAAAGTGCGCATCGCTGAGGCGGCCAGCGACATCGACGCGGCGTGGCACCAGCTGATCGGCAACGTCGGCGACGAGTACGCGCTGCTGGCGGCGGGCAAGGAAATCCCGTTCGCGCTGCGGGCCCGCGCCCGCCGCGACCAGGTGCGCGCCACCGGCCGCGCGATCGCCTCGATCGACCGGCTGTTCGAAGCCTCCGGTGCCACCGCGCTGGCCAACACCGCTCCCATCCAACGGTTCTGGCGCGACGCCCACGCCGGACGGGTGCACGCGGCCAACGACCCCGAGCGGGCCTACGTCATCTTCGGAAACCACGAGTTCGGGCTGCCGCCCGGCGACACGATGGTCTGATGACCACCACTGAGGAGCTGACCTTCGAGGCGACCTCGCGCTATGTGGAGGTAGACGTCGACGGGCCGTTGAAACTGCACTACCACGAGGCCGGTGTCGGCAATCCGCAGACTGTCGTGTTGCTGCACGGCGGCGGTCCCGGGGCGTCGAGCTGGACGAATTTCTCCCGCAACATTGCGGTGTTCGCCCAGCACTTTCATGTGCTGGCGGTCGACCAGCCCGGCTACGGCCACTCCGACAAGCGCACCGAGCATCCGCAGTTCAATCGTTACGCCGCAACAGCTCTCAAGGGCTTGTTCGACGAGCTTGGCCTGGAGCGGGTGCCGCTGGTCGGCAACTCACTGGGCGGCGGTACCGCAGTCCGGTTCGCGCTCGACTACCCGGATCGGGCGGGGCGGCTGGTGCTGATGGGCCCGGGGGGCTTGAGCGTGAACCTGTTCGCACCCGACCCCACCGAAGGGGTCAAGCGGCTCAACAAGTTCGCCATGGAACCCACCCGGGAAAACCTTGAGGCTTTTCTGCGTGTCATGGTCTACGACAAGAACCTCATCACCCCGGAGCTGGTCGAGGCGCGGTATGCGCTGGCCAGCACCCCGGAGTCGCTGGCGGCAACCATGGCGATGGGAAAGTCGTTCGCCGGGGCGGATTTCGAGGCCGGCATGATGTGGCGCGAGGTGTACCGGCTGCGCCAGCCGGTGCTGCTGATTTGGGGCCGTGAGGACCGGGTCAACCCGCTCGACGGCGCATTGGTGGCGCTGAAGACGATTCCGCGTGTACAGCTGCACGTTTTCGGGCAATGTGGACATTGGGCGCAGGTCGAGAAATTCGACGAGTTCAACAAGCTGACGATTGACTTCCTCGGAGGTGCGAGATGAGCATCCGGTCATTGGGCTATCTGCGCATCGAGGCCACCGACGTGGCCGCGTGGCGGGAGTACGGTCTGAAGGTTCTCGGCATGGTCGAGGGCTCTGGAACCACCGAGGGAGCCCTGTATCTGCGGATGGACGATTTCCCGGCCCGGCTGGTGATCGTGCCCGGCGAGCATGACAGGCTGGCCGCGGCCGGCTGGGAATGCGCGAACGCCGAAGGGCTGCAGGAAATCCGGAAGCGGCTCGACGTCGAGGGTGTGCCGTACAAGGAAGCCACCGCGGCCGAACTGGCGGAACGGCGCGTCGACGAGATGATCCAATTCTCCGACCCCTCCGGTAACTGCCTGGAGGTCTTTCACGGCGCCGCACTCGAGCACCGCCGGGTGGTCAGCCCGTACGGGCACAAGTTCGTCACCGGCGAGCAGGGCCTTGGCCATGTGGTGCTGTCCACCCGCGACGACGGCGAAGCGTTGCACTTCTACCGGGATGTGCTCGGCTTCAAGTTGCGTGACTCGATGCGGCTACCGCCGCAGCTGGTAGGCCGCCCTGCTGACGGGCCGCCGGCCTGGCTGCGGTTCTTCGGCTGCAACCCGCGCCACCACAGCCTGGCGTTTCTGCCGGTGCCGACTCCGAGCGGCATCGTGCATCTGATGGTCGAAGTCGAAAACGCCGACGACGTCGGGCTGTGTCTGGACCGGGCGCTGCGGCGCAAGGTGCCGATGTCGGCTACCCTGGGCCGGCACGTCAACGACCTGATGCTGTCCTTCTATATGAAGACGCCCGGCGGATTCGACGTCGAATTCGGTTGCGAGGGAAGACAAGTCGATGACCACGACTGGATCGCCCGGGAGAGCACGGCGGTCAGCCTGTGGGGCCACGACTTCACGGTCGGCGCGCGCGGGCAATAATGACAGCCGCGCCGATTGACTCGCGCACCTTCCGGCAGGTGCTCGGTCAGTTCTGCACCGGCATCACGATCATCACCACCATGCACGACGACGCCCCAGCGGGCTTCGCATGCCAATCCTTCGCCGCATTATCGCTCGATCCACCGCTGGTACTGTTCTGCCCCACCAAAGTGTCGCGGACCTGGCAGGCCATCGAGGCCAGCGGAAAGTTCTGCGTCAACATCCTGCACGAGAAGCAACAGCACGTCTCGGCGCGGTTCGGCTCGAAGGAGCCGGACAAGTTCGCCGGGATCGACTGGCACCCTTCCGAACTCGGCTCACCCGTCATCGACGGCGCACTGGCACACATCGACTGCACGGTGGCGTCGGTGCACGACGGGGGAGATCACTTCGTGGTGTTCGGTGCGGTGCACTCTCTTTCGGAGGTACCCAAGACCAAACCGCGGCCGCTGTTGTTCTACCGCGGTGAGTACACCGGCATCGAGCCCGAGAAGAACACGCCCGCGCAGTGGCGCGACGACTTGGAAGCGTTTCTCACCACCACCACCCAGGACACCTGGCTCTGACATTCTGTCGAACCAACGCAAAAGCCCATTTCGCCAGCGTGTCGGGGACTTCTGCGTCTGCTCGTCGTGTTTTCGCCACCACTTATGTCACACATCGGCGTGCTGTCCCGTCTAGCTGATGACGGCGAGAAATCAAGGGAGGCGTAACGATGAAACCGCTGAACAAGGCAGCGCGCGTATATCTGGTCACGGTGACGGCCGTCGTCGGCCTGGCCAATATCGTGATCGGGATCTGGTGTCTGGCCGATCCTGGATCTTTCGCGCAATCCGTGGGATTTGAAGCGCACCAGCATTTTCTGCACGACATTGGCGCGTTCCAGCTGGGGCTCGGTGTTATGTTGCTGCTCGCGCTCATCTGGGCCGACGCATTGGCTACCGCGCTTGCCGGATTCATCGTGGCGAACACCGTCCACACGGTGAACCATGTGACGGACCTCGACCTCGGCGGTTCGCCCGCACAAGCATGGGTGCTTGGTGTGGTCTCGGTGGCGCTGGTCGCCGCGTTCGTGCTGCGTCTGCGTCAACTCGGCTATGTTCTCGGCAGCGTCGCCACCGCAACCGATCCGAGGCTTGCTGCGTTCGTGCGGCAGAAGACCATCAGGCTGACCACTTTTCGCAAGGACGGCACTCCCGGCACCAGTCCGGTGAGCATCGTGGTTGACGGCGACCGCGCTTACTTCCGCAGTTTCGAGCGGGCAGTCAAAGTGCGCCGGCTACGGCGCAATCCGAACGTCGAATTCGGGCCGGGGACGGCATCGGGTAAGCCGACCGGGCCGATGCAACCGGGCCGAGTGCGGCTCCTGGACGGCGCCGAGTACCAGGCAGTTGGCCGGCTCCTGCGGCGCAAGTACCCCGTGCTACACGGCGTCGTGGTGCCGTTGGTGCATCGGCTGATGCGGCGCAAGTACGGACGCACGGTCCACGCCGAACTGGTTCCGTCGGCGGTTTAACGCAGCCACGGACCGATACGGCGCAGCGCCTCCTCGATGTCTGACGTCGGCCCGGCGAACGATACGCGGACAAACGATCCACCCCGAACGGTGTCGAAGTCGATGCCAGGTGCAATCGCAACCCCTGTGTCGGCCAACAACTTCTCGCAAAACTGCAGCGAGTCCGTGGTGTAGTCCGACACGTCGGCGTAGACGTAAAACGCGCCGTCAGTAGGAGCAAGCCGGTCAATCCCGATCTGCCGCAAGCCATCCAACAGCAGCCGACGGTTGACCGCGTACTGATGGAGATGACCGTCTGCTTCGGCGATCGACTCCGGCGTAAACGCCGCGACCGCTGCATGCTGTGCCAGCACCGGTGGGCAGATGGTGAAGTTGCCCGTCAGACAGTCCACCGCGCGGCGCAGCTCCGGCGGCACCAGCAGCCAGCCCAACCGCCACCCCGTCATTGCGAAGTACTTGGAGAAGCTGTTGACCACCAATGCTTTCCGGGAGGTTTGCCAGGCGCAACTGGTCTCCGGTGCGCCTTCGTAAACCAGGCCGTGGTAGACCTCGTCGCTGACCAGCTGCACACCGGAGTCCTCGCACCACGATGCGATCGCCGCCAGCTCCGCCGGTGGGATGACGGTACCGGTCGGGTTGGCCGGGCTGGCCACGACGACACCGCGCGGCGGCGGGTCGAGCGCCGCCAACATTTGTACGGTCGGCTGGAAGCGGGTATCGGGGCCACATGGCAGGTCCACCACCTCGCATCCCAAAGCGGACAGGATGTTTCGGTAACACGGGTAGCCAGGGCTGGTGACCACGACGCGGTCGCCGACGTCAAAGCACGCCAGGAACGCGAGTAGGAAGCCGCCCGACGAGCCGGTGGTGATGATGACATCGTCGGGCTCGACGGTGATGCCATGCCGCGGCAGGTATCTCTGCGCGATCGCCGTACGGAGTTCCGGAATGCCGAGCGCGACCGTGTAACCCAACGGGCTGCTGTCCAACGCCGCTTTGGCAGCGGCGCGCACCGGCGCCGGCGCTCCCGCGCTCGGTTGGCCCGCCGATAGGTTCACCAGGTCGCCGTGCGTGCGCTGGCGTTCGGCTGCCGCTAACCACACATCCATCACATAGAACGGCGGTATCCCGGCCCGCAGTGCGACAGAAGCGTTCACGTGTTGCTATTCAACACTTCCGGCTGGAGCCGGCGCAGGTGTTCGCGCGGCTGGCCGAGCAGCTGAGAAGTGCCGTGCGCGCGTTTGAAGTACAGGTGCATGTCGTGTTCCCAGGTGATCGCGATTCCGCCATGCAGCTGGATGCCCTCGGCGGCCACCCTGCTGAACGCTTCGCTCGCAGCGACGCGGGCCAGGGCAGCGGCGGTGGCCGACGGCTCGGTGATCGCATCGTTGACCACGGCGCGGGCGGCCTGCACCGCGACATACAGGTCGGCCATCCGGTGTTTGAGCGCCTGGAAGCTGCCGATCGGCCGGCCGAACTGCACCCGCTCTTTGGTGTAGTCGACGGTCAACTCGAAACAGCGGCTGGCTGCGCCGATCTGTTCGACGGCCAGCAGGATCGCCGCCATGTCGGCGATGCCGGGGTCAGTGCCGCAGGGGACACTGCTTTGCGGCGTGACACGGGCGAGCCTGCGGGTAGGGTCCATCGTCGCGACCGGTTCGGCGGTGAAAGCGGTCCAGCGGGTGAGCTTGTCACCGTTGGCTGCGACGACGATGTCGGCGATGTCGCCGTTGACGACGTAATCCGGGTCGAAAACGACCGCGCCGATCGATTCCCCTGCGGCCAACTGCT
>NZ_DASRBZ010000448.1:0-5712 GCF_035653355.1 Mycobacterium sp.
GCACCGGAACGCAATTCGACGGCATGGACCGGTTCGAGGCCCGTGTCGCAGTCCGGGAAGCGCTTGCCGCGCAGGGCCGCATCGTCGACGAGAAGCGCCCGTATCTGCACAGCGTTGGGCATTCCGAGCGCAGCGGCGAGCCGATCGAGCCGCGGCTGTCACTGCAGTGGTGGGTGCGGGTGGAATCGCTGGCCAAGGCGGCCGGCGACGCTGTCCGCAACGGCCAAACCGTGATCCATCCGGCCAGCATGGAACCCCGCTGGTTCGGCTGGGTCGACGACATGCACGACTGGTGCATCTCGCGTCAGCTGTGGTGGGGCCACCGTATCCCGATCTGGTACGGGCCCAACGGCGAAAAGATCTGCGTGGGCCCGGATGAAACTCCACCCGAGGGCTGGGAACAAGACCCCGACGTGCTGGACACCTGGTTTTCGTCTGCGCTGTGGCCGTTTTCGACGATGGGTTGGCCCGAGCGCACGCCCGAGCTGGAGAAGTTCTATCCGACAAGCGTTTTGGTCACCGGCTACGACATCCTGTTCTTCTGGGTGGCGCGGATGATGATGTTCGGCACGTTCATCGGCGGCGACGACACCATCACCCTCGACGGCCGGCGTGGACCGCAAGTGCCGTTCACCAACGTGTTCTTGCACGGGCTGATCCGCGACGAGTTCGGCCGGAAGATGAGCAAGTCCAAGGGCAACGTCGTCGATCCGTTGGACTGGCTGGACAAGTTCGGGGCCGACGCGTTGCGGTTCGCGCTTGCCCGCGGCGCAAGCCCGGGCGGTGACCTGACCATCGGCGAAGACCACGTGCGGGCATCACGAAACTTCGGCACCAAGTTGTTCAACGCCACCCGCTTCGCTGTGCTCAACGGTGCGCGCTTAGCGCCGCTGCCCGACCTCGCCGACTTGACCGATGCCGATCGATGGATTCTGGGACGACTGGAACAGGTTCGGGCCGAAGTTGATTCGGCTTTCGACGGCTACGAGTTCAGCCGCGCCTGCGAAGCTCTCTATCACTTCACCTGGGACGAGTTCTGCGACTGGTACGTCGAACTGGCCAAGACCCAGCTTGCCGATGGCCTCACTCATACCACCGCCGTGCTGGCCGCCGTACTCGACACCCTGCTGCGGCTGCTGCATCCGGTGATCCCGTTTCTCACCGAGGCGCTGTGGACGACGCTCACCGGTGACGAGTCGTTGGTGATTGCCGACTGGCCGCAGCCGTCCGGGATCACATTGGATTCTGTTGCCGCGCAGCGCATCATCGACATGCAAAAGCTGGTGACCGAGGTGCGGCGGTTCCGCAGCGACCAGGGACTGGGCGACCGGCAGAAAGTGCCCGCCCGCCTGTCGGGTATCGACGACGCCGATCTGACCACCCAAGTGCCGGCGGTGACGTCGCTGGCGTGGCTGACATCGCCCGGGCCGGACTTCGATGCCTCGGTGTCGCTGGAGGTGCGGCTCAGCGGCGGCACCGTCGTCGTCGAACTCGACACCTCCGGCACAATCGACGTCGCCGCTGAACGCCGCCGGCTGGAAAAAGATTTGGCCGCAGCGCAAAAGGAACTGGAGTCGACGACGGCCAAACTGGCCAACCAGGACTTCCTGGCCAAAGCACCGCCTGCCGTCGTCGACAAGATCCGTGACCGCCAGCAGGTGGCCCGCGACGAAACCGAGCGGATTGCGGCCAGGCTGGCTGGGCTGCAATGACCTCCGAGCCGCTTGGGCGGCACTTGCCGGATCCCACCCCCGACGAGATCGCGTCGCTGTTGCAGGTCGAGCACCTGCTCGACCAGCGCTGGCCCGAAACCCGCATCGAGCCGAGCCTGACTCGGATCAGCGCGCTGATGGATGTGCTCGGCTCGCCGCAGCGCGGCTATCCGTCGATCCATATCGCGGGCACCAACGGCAAAACGTCGGTGGCGCGGATGGTGGATGCGCTGCTGAGAGCGCTGCACCGGCGCACCGGCCGAACCACCAGCCCGCACCTGCAGTCGGCGGTCGAGCGCATCGCGATCGACGGCACACCGATCAGCCCGGCCCAGTACGTCTCGACGTATCGCGATATCGAGCCCTACGTCCAGATGATCGACCAGCAATCGGAGTCGGCCGGTGGCCCGCCGATGAGCAAGTTCGAAGTGCTCACCGCGATGGCGTTCGCCGCGTTCGCCGACGCGCCGGTCGACGTCGCGGTGGTGGAGGTCGGTCTCGGCGGGCGGTGGGACGCCACCAACGTCGTCAATGCGCCGGTGGCCGTCATCACTCCGATCAGCATCGACCACGTCGACTATCTCGGCGAGGACATCGCCGGCATCGCCGCTGAAAAGGCGGGCATCATCACTAAAGCCGAAGGTCCGGTGGACACAGTCGCGGTGATCGCCCGCCAGGTCCCGGAGGTGATGGAGGTGCTGTTGGCGCAAGCCGTGCGGGCCGATGCCCAAGTGGCGCGAGAAGACTCCGAATTCGCGGTGCTGGACCGCCGGGTCGCCGTCGGCGGTCAGCTGCTGCAGCTGCGGGGCCTCGGCGGCGTCTACTCCGACATCTATCTGCCGCTGCACGGCGACCACCAAGCGCACAACGCGGCCGTGGCGCTGGCGGCGGTCGAGGCGTTCTTCGGCGCCGGCGCGCAGCGCCAGCTCGACGTCGACGCGGTCCGTGCCGGGTTCGCCGAGGTCACCAGCCCGGGCCGGCTAGAGCGCATGCGCAGCGCGCCGACGGTGTTCATCGACGCTGCGCACAATCCCGCCGGGGCGGCGGCGCTTGCCCGGGCATTGGCCGACGAGTTCGACTTCCGGTTCTTGGTCGGCGTGGTCAGCGTGCTGGCCGACAAGGATGTCGGCGGCATCCTCGCCGCGCTGGAGCCGGTGCTCGACCGGATCGTCGTGACACACAACGGGTCGCCGCGGGCGCTTGATGTCCAGTCGCTGGCGTTGGCGGCCGAGCAGCGTTTCGGACCGGAGCGTGTCGTCACCGCGGAGAACCTGCGCGACGCCGTCGACACCGCGACCGCGCTGGTCGACGACGCCGCCATCGATGCGGACGCGTCCGGCACTGGCATCGTCATCACCGGCTCCGTGGTCACCGCGGGCGCCGCGCGCAGTTTGTTTGGTCGTGACCCGGAATGACCTACGAACCGGAGCGCGGCGGCGATCCGCGGCCAGCGCCACCTGATCCGTGGAAGAGCTTTCGCGGCGTGATGGCCGGCACGCTGATCTTGGAAGCGGTAGTGGTGTTGCTGGCACTACCGGTAGTCGGCGCCGTCGGCGGCGGACTGACTGCGGCATCGCTTACATATTTGATCGGGTTGGCCGCAGTTCTCCTCTTGCTCGCGGGACTGCAGGGCCGGCCCTGGGCCATCTGGGTGGACCTGGCACTGCAGACGGCGGTGATTGCCGGGTTCGCGGTGTACCCGGGGATCGGGTTTATCGGTGTGCTCTTCACGCTGGTGTGGGTGTTGATCGCCTATCTGCGCGCCGAGGTGCGGTGGCGGCAACAGCGGGGCCTGTTACCCGGGCAGCAGCAGCCGCCGGACTGATCCGGCGGGCCAGTCGAGGGTTGCCGGTTGGGTACGCTTGTGCGCCGTGACACGCGCCGGCGACGATGCAGAGCGAAGCGATGAGGAGGAGCGGCGCTGATGACCTCAGCCGGCGACGATGCAGAGCAGACCCTCCTGTTGATCAAACCCGACGCCGTCGAGAGGCGGCTGGTCGGCGAGATCATCAGCCGCATCGAGCGCAAGGGCCTCACCATCGCGGCGCTGCAGCTGCGAAACGTCAGCGACGAGCTGGCCCGCCAGCACTATGCCGAGCATGAAGGCAAAGCGTTCTTTGCTTCGTTGCTGGAGTTCATCACCTCTGGAGCAGTGGTGGCAGCAATCGTGGAGGGGCCGCGAGCCGTGGCGGCGGTGCGGCAGATCGCCGGTGCCACCGACCCGGTGGCCAGTGCGGCACCCGGGACGATCCGCGGTGACTTTGGCCTCGAAACACAGTTCAATCTCGTGCACGGCTCGGATTCAGTGGATTCTGCCCGCCGTGAGATCGAGCTGTGGTTCCCCGCCGGAAGCTAGCCGAGCATGGTCGGCCTGGGCGCGACCGTGTGGGATACTGATATCGGGTGAACGTCGCCGGACCGACTCAGGAACGTTGACGGACGCCCGAATGAAGACCTAGACAAGCGCGACCACCGTTGCGTGCGGTGCGGCGCCCACTGTCCAGCCATCATTCAGCCGGGCGCCGAGTTGGTTCTACGCGGGCCGCTCGGCGCGAGACCATTACAAGCTCGGGAGAAGTGACCCGGGCACATAGTGAAGCCCTCGCGTGGCCGCGTCGTCATGACGCGCCCGGGGGCTCGAGGAGACTACGTGGTAGACGGTGCCCCACCTTCAGACGTATCAGGAAATCCGACACAGCATGAGGACCTGCCGGACAAGCTAAGGGTCCACTCGCTGGCGCGCGCGCTGGGAACCAGCAGCAAGCGGGTGCTCGATGCGCTCAGCGAACTCGACGGGCGGGTCCGCAGCGCACACTCCACGGTGGACCGTGTCGATGCGGTCCGGGTGCGCGACCTGCTGGCTGCGGCGCCGGGCGAGCCCGACGAGCCCGAGCCAGTAGAGGCCGACGAGCCCGAATCCCGGCTGATGCTGGAGACGACGGTTGAGCGCCCGGAGTACATGCCGCTGTTCGTCGCGCCCCAACCGGTCCAGGTCGAACAGGACGTGGCAGACGATGCCGATGACTCGGATGATTTCGAGGACGCCGACGATGCCGACGTCGACGACGAGCAGGCCGAGCGTCCGGCCGGCCGGCGGCGGCGCCGCGGCCGTCGTGGCCGCGGCCGCGGTCGCGGCGAGCCGGGAAGCGACAACCGCGGCCAAGGCGACGGCGATGCCGAACAAGCCGACTCCGCCGACACCGACACTGACGCCAGCGACAGCAGCGACTCCGACGACGGCGACGCCGGCGACGACTCACAAGAGGTGAGCAGCCGGCGCCGCCGCCGCCGGCGTCGCCGCAAGTCCGGTTCCGGCGACGACAATGACAACGGCCCGGCCCCCGACGACCCGCCCAACACCGTGGTCCATGAGCGGCCGCCGCGCTCAGCTGACAAGGCCGACAGCGACGACAACGACCCGGCGACCGCCGAAATCCAGGGCATCGACGGCTCCACCCGGCTCGAGGCGAAGCGTCAGCGCCGGCGCGACGGCCGCGATGCGGGACGCCGCCGCCCGCCGGTGCTCAGCGAAGCCGAGTTCCTCGCCCGGCGTGAGGCGGTCGAGCGGGTGATGGTTGTGCGCGACAAGGTCCGCACCGAGCCGCCGCACCCAGGCGCCCGCTACACCCAGATCGCGGTGCTCGAGGACGGCATCGTCGTCGAGCACTTCGTGACCTCCGCCGCTTCTGCTTCTCTGGTCGGCAACATCTACCTGGGCATCGTGCAGAACGTGCTGCCATCCATGGAGGCGGCGTTCGTCGACATCGGGCGCGGCCGCAACGGCGTCCTCTACGCCGGTGAAGTGAACTGGGAGGCCGCCGGTTTGGGCGGGGCCAACCGCAAGATCGAGCAGGCCCTCAAACCCGGCGACTACGTCGTCGTTCAGGTCAGCAAGGATCCGGTCGGGCACAAAGGCGCACGTCTGACCACCCAGGTATCGCTGGCCGGCCGCTACCTGGTTTACGTTCCCGGCGCGTCGTCGACGGGGATCAGCCGCAAG
>NZ_DASRBZ010000449.1:0-7519 GCF_035653355.1 Mycobacterium sp.
TCCAGACCGTGGACGAGAACACGCCGCTGCTGCGGCGCATGATCGCCGCGTTCGCCGCGAAAACCGGAGTGCCCGTGGTGGTCAACACCAGCTTCAACACCGCCGGGCGGCCGATGGTCGACAGCCCGCGAGATGCACTGGAGTGCTTCGGCAGTGCGCCGCTGGACGTCTTGGCGTTGGGCCCGTTCATGATTCGGCGGCACAACCAATGAGTGTGCGCTACGCCGTGGTGATCCCGACGATCGGTCGCCCGTCGTTGGGGCGCCTGCTTGCCGCGCTGGACGCCGCGGCCGGCCCGCGACCGGCGGCGGTGGTCGTGGTCGACGACAGGCGCTTTCCGGCGCAGCCGGTGGAAATGCCGCCTACCGAACTGCCCATCACCGTGCTGCGCTCCGGTGGCCGCGGCCCGGCGGCGGCCCGCAACGTCGGCTGGCGACACAGCACTGCCGAGTGGATCTGCTTTCTCGACGACGACGTGGTGCCCGGCCCGAACTGGTGCGCCCAACTGGTAAGCGACCTGGATGAGGCCGACGACTCGGTGGTTGGCTCGCAAGGCACGATCACTGTTCCCGCGCCAACGGGGCGGCGCCCGACCGACGACGAGCGGCGCACGCTCGGGTTGGCGAACGCGCGATGGATCACCGCCGATATGGCCTACCGGCGCTCGGCGCTGGTTCGCTGCGGCGGCTTCGACGAACGGTTTCCCCGCGCCTACCGCGAAGACGCCGACATCGCGCTGCGCCTGACCCGGGCGGGCGGACGGATCACCCAGGGGGCACGGCAGACCGAGCACCCGGTCGCCGCAACACAGCCCTCGGTGCGCAGCAGCGTGCGCGCGCAGCGCGGCAACCGCGACGACGCGCTGATGCGTCGCAAGCACGGCCGAAACTGGCGACGCGCGATCGGTGAGGGCCGCGGCCGGCTGCCGATCCACCTAGTGACCACCGGCGCGGCGCTGGTCGCGGTGGCCGGTGCGTTAGCCCGGCTGCGCCGGGTGGCGAGCATCGGCGCGTTGTGCTGGCTCGGCCTGACCGTCGAGTTCGCGCTGCGCCGCATTGCCGCCGGCCCGCGCAGGGCCCGGGAGGTGGCCGCGATGGCGGCCTCGAGTGTGCTCATCCCTCCAGTCGCCGTTGCCCAAAGGACCTGGGGTACCTGGGTTTTCTGCAACGCTACACCGGAGCCGCCGTTGGCGGTGCTGCTGGACCGCGATGACACGCTGATCAAGGACGGGCCGTATCTCAACGATCCCGACGGCGTGGTGCCGATGCCGACCGCGCGGCGGGCCCTGGGCCGGCTGCGCAAACACGGTCTGCTGTTGGCTGTGGTGACCAACCAGTCCGGGGTGGCCAAGGGCCTGATCAGCCGCGACCAATTGGCCGCGGTGAACGCCAGGGTGGAGGAAGTATTCGGCCGGTTCGACTGCTGGCAGATCTGTGTCCACGACAATGGGTGTGCGTGCCGAAAACCCCAGCCGGGCATGGTGATTGCGGCTGCCGACGCGCTCGGGGTGCACCCCGACCGATGCGTGGTGATTGGCGACACCGGCGGCGACGTCGCTGCCGCGCGTGCGGCGCAAGCGAAGGCGATCCTGGTGCCGACCCAGCGAACGCGGCGATCGGAGATCACTGACGCCCACGCCAACGCTTACGTCGCCAACTCACTCGACGAGGCGGTCTCGTTGGTGCTCAAGGGGTTTCGATGACGCGTCGCGACGATGCAGAGCGAAGCGATGAGGAGGAGCGGCGCTGATGAGAACCGCCACGGTGGCCAGGCTGGACAGCATGGGTGATGTGCTGGTCACCGGCCCGGCGGTGCGCGCCGTCGCGGCCGCCCACGACCGGGTGGTGTTCCTGGCCGGTCCCCGCGGCAGCGAGGCCGCCCGCATGCTGCCCGGCGTCGACCGGGTCGTCGAGTGGGCGGCGGCCTGGGTGGACTTCGACGCGCCGCCGGTTACCGCCGAGGCGGTGGCGTCGCTGGTCGACACGATCGCCGCCGAGAAGCCAGATACTGTGCTGATTTTCACGTCGTTTCACCAATCCCCGCTGCCGCTGGCGCTCATCTGCCGGATGGCCGGCGCGCAGTGGATCGGCGCGATATGCGACGACTACCCGGGCAAACTGCTGGACCTGCGCCACCACGTCGACGACGACATCCCCGAACCGCTGCGGGCGTTGTCACTCGCCGAAGCCGCCGGCTATCGACTGCCCGTCGGCGACGACGGCCGGTTGCGGGTCAAACGCCTGCCGCAACTCGCCCCGGCGCTGCGCGCTGCACTGAACGCGCATGACTATGTGGCTTTTCATCCGGCCGCCGCGGTTCCGGCGCGACGCCCGTCCGTGCCCAAGTGCGCGGAGATCGTTCACGCGCTCGCATCGGCCGGCCACCGAGTCGTCGTCACCGGCGCCCAGGCCGAGCGGGAACTGACCGCGCAGGTGGCAGGAGAGGTGGCACTGGATTTGGCCGGGCAGACCACACTGGCCGAACTCGGTGCGGTGTTCGCCGGCGCCCGCGCCGTGGTAGCGCCGAATACCGGTCCCGCGCACTTGGCGGCGGCGGTCGGGGCGCCGGTGGTGTCACTGTTCGCGCCCGTGGTTCCGGCCGCGCGCTGGCTGCCGTACGGGACGACGGTGGCGGTGCTGGGTGACCAGGATGCCCCGTGCCGGGGCACGCGGGCGCGCGATTGCCCGGTTGCCGGGCATCCCTGCCTGGACGGAATCAGCGCGCAGGATGTCGTCGCGGCGGTCGCTGAGGTAGCGAGTCGAGGTGCAGCATGATCGAACGTCACTTTGCCGATCTGGTGGCCGCGGTGGCGCGGGTGCGCCCCGCCGCCGCGCAATTGTCCGACTGGGGCGCGCATCTGGCGGGCGTGCTCACCGGTGGTGGTCGCCTGCTGGCATGCGGCAACGGTGGCAGCGCGGCCGAAGCTCAACATCTCACCGCCGAACTTGTCGGCCGCTTCAAAAACGAACGAGACCCGTTGTCTGCCATCGCTTTACACGCCGACACCTCAGCGTCGACGGCGATCGTCAACGACTACGGTCCTGAGGAGATGTTCGCCCGCGGCGTGCGGGCACACGGCCGGCCCGGCGATGTGCTGGTCGCATTGTCCACCAGTGGCACCAGCCCCAACGTGCTCGCCGCGGTCAAGGCGGCGCAGGAGATCGGGGTGACCACGTGGGCGTTGACCGGTCCGGCGCCGAATCCGCTGCTGGCCATGAGCGACGACGCGATCTGCGTGGACGCCGATTCGACGGCCACCGTGCAGGAGATCCATCTGGTGCTCGTGCACGGCTTGTGCATGGCGCTCGACGACGTGCTGCTGGGTCCGAGGAGCAAAGCCATATGAAACCGCTTGTGATCATTGGCGATTCGATACTCGACATCGACGTGGAGGGTTCGGCTAGCCGACTCTCGCCGGAGGCGCCGGTTCCCGTGGTGGAGCCGGAGCGGATCTGGCAGCGACCCGGTGGTGCCGGACTGGCCGCAGTGCTGGCCGCCCGGGTGCACCCCGAGGTGGTGCTGGTGACCGCGACCGCCGCCGATCCGACCGGCCGTACACTGGCCGGGCTGTTCGCCGCCGACTACCCGGGCATCCGGGTCGTCGGGATTCCGCTCTCCGGCAGCACCGCCACCAAGATCCGGATCCGGGCGGGCGGCCAATCGGTCGTTCGCGTCGACCACGGCGACGGGTACGCGGCCAACGACGCCATCCCGCCGGAGGTGGCGGCGGTCTTGCAGGAGGCGACGGCGATCTGCGTTGCCGACTACGGCCGCGGCGTCGCCGCGCACCCGCAGCTGCGCGCAATGATCAAGGCCGCGGCGGCCAGTCTCCCTGTGGTCTGGGATCCACACCCCCGCGGCCCCAAGCCGATCCGTGGCTGCACGCTGGTCACACCCAATCAGGCTGAGGCTAAGCAATTTTCGACCAGAACGTGCAGCCCTGGCCAGCTGGCCGGTGCGCTGCGCGTCCAGTGGGGGGCGCGTGCGGTCAGCGTGACGCTCGGGGCACGTGGAGCGATGTTCGCCGACCGCCGCCACGCCGGGCACCACATTGTCCCGCCGGACACCGTCGGCAGCGGACGCAGCGACACCTGCGGTGCTGGTGACCGTTTCGCGGTGGCCGCTGCGACCGCGCTGGCCGACGGTGCCGATCCGCTGGCCGCGGCCACCGCCGCGGTGGACGCCGCCTCACGGTTCGTCGCAGCCGGCGGTGCCGCCGGGGTGTCCAGCGTGATGCCGATGCCCGATCTGTCCGCGCCGACCGGCGCAGTGACGGGAATGGACGCCGTGCTGGCGCTGGCCGAACGAGTGCGGCGCCGCGGCGGCACAGTGGTGGCCACCGGCGGCTGCTTCGACCTGCTGCACACCGGCCACGTGCGATTGCTGCGCCGCGCCCGGGATTTGGGCGATGCGCTGGTGGTGCTCATCAACGCCGACGAGTCGGTGCGGGCCATCAAGGGTGCCGGCCGTCCTGTGGTACCGGCCGAGGACCGCGCCCGGGTGCTGGCCGCGCTGGGCTGCGTCGACGGGGTGGCAATCTTCCACGAGACCTCACCGGCGGCGGCACTGGAGCGGTTGCAGCCGGACATCTGGGTAAAGGGTGGCGACTACACCGGCGTCGAGCTGCCCGAGGCCGATGTGGTGCACCGGCACGGCGGCGAAGTCGTGCTGCTGCCCACCGTGCCCGGGTATTCGTCGTCGAAGCTCATCGCCGCGGCCCACTGAGCGACACGGGCCGAAAAGGAAAGGCTGACAATGACACTGGGCAACGTTTTGGTCGCCGGCGGGGCGTCAGGCCTGGGTGCGGCCACGGTTCGGGCCGTGCAACGCCACGGCGGTACACCGCTGGTGATTGACATCGCCGAACCACAAGGCGGTGTGCGCTATGCGAGTGCCGACCTTGCCGACACCGCAAGCGTCGACGACGCCGTACGTGAATTAGCCGACGCCGTCGACGGGCAACTGCACGGTGTGTTCACACCCGCCGGCATCGACAGCTGCGGCCCGCTGGACAAGGTATCGGCCAAAGAGTGGGAACGGGTGGTGCACGTCAACCTGCTCGGCACCGCCGCGGTGATCAGAGCCGCACTGCCCTACCTGAAAGCCACGCACGGACGCGTCGTCACATGCGCATCGACGCTCGGGATCAAGGCGGTCAGCGACGCCACCGCCTACTGCGCCTCGAAATTCGGCGTGGTCGGTTTCACCCGGGCACTGGCCGCCGAACTGGCCGGAACCGTCGGCGTGACGCTGCTGATCCCCGGGGGCATGCGCACCCCGTTCTTCGACAACCGCGACGAACAGTACAAGCCGCCGCCGGACGCTAAGCTCAACGACCCCGACAACGTCGCCGAGACAGTCGTATTCGCGCTGAGCCAGCCACCGGGCAGTGAGATCCGCGAAATGGTGGTGTGCTCGTCGGAGGAGTCGTCGTGGCCTTGACAACCGCGGCCGGCACGGTGCTGGTGCTGCGGGCACTCGGCCTGGGCGACCTGCTCACCGGCATGCCGGCGCTGCGCGGGCTGCGCCGGGCGTACCCGTCGGCCCACATCGTGCTGGCCACGCCAAAGCCGTTGGGCCCGCTGGCGATATTCAGCGGCGCCGTCGACGGGGTGCTGCCCACCGCGGGACTCGGCGAGCTGCGCTGGTCCGGGCCGCCGCCCGATGTGGCGGTCAACCTGCATGGCCGCGGCCCGGAAAGCATCGCCGACCTGCTGAGCACAAAACCGAAAGCGCTGATATCGCACCGCAATCCGCGATGCCCGTCGGTGGTCGGGCCGCCGTGGCGTGCCGAAATTCACGAAGTCGACCGCTGGTGTGCGCTGCTGGGGGCCGCGGGTATCGCTTGCGACCCGGAGGATTTGGCGATCGGGCGACCGGATGGATACCCGCGCCGCGACGGTGTCGTCGTCATCCACCCAGGAGCGGCGGCACCCTCACGCCGCTGGCCTGCCGACCGGTTCGCGACCGTGGCCGCGGCGCTCATCGCCGCCGGGCATCGCGTCGTCGTCACCGGATCGGCCGCCGAAAGACCCCTCGCGGAAAGCGTTGCTACACAAGCTGGTCTGGACCAATCCGCGGTGCTGGCCGGACAACTCGACGTGCTGGGCATGGTGGCACTGATCAGCGACTGCCAGCTGCTGGTGTGCGGGGACACCGGGGTCGGCCACATCGCCACCGCTACCGGGACACCCTCGGTGCTGCTGTTCGGGCCCACACCGCCCAGCCGGTGGGGACCGCGCGGAGCGGGACGGCACATCACGGTATGGGCCGGTGACTGCGGTGATCCGCATGGCGACCGCCCGCACCCCGGGCTGCTGTTGATCACACCGTCGCGGGTGATCGACGCCACCCGCCAACTGCTCGCGGAGTGCGCATGAGCATCCGGCCTGCCAGCGCTGCCGCGAAGCGCATCAAAGTAGGAGTCGTTGGCGCCGGCTACGTCGGCCTGACGACGGCCGTTTGCCTGGCAGCCAAGGGAATCGACACCGTGTGCGTCGACAACGATCCGGTCCGCGTCGACCAGTTGCGCCGGGGCCGGTCGGTGATCGACGAACCGGACCTCGGTGAGCTGTTGTGCAGCGGCCTGCGGCGCGGCAACCTGCGCTTCACCTGTCATTACGACGGTCTGCAGGATCGCGACGTCGCGTTCGTCTGCGTTCCGACGCCCACGAACGAGGACGGCGGTGCCGATCTGCGCGCGGTCGAGCGCGCGGTGGCGCAACTGGCCGACGTGCTGCGTCCCGGCTCGGTGGTCGCGGTGAAATCGACTGTCCCCGTGGGCACCTGCCGCCGGCTCAGCGAATTACTCGGGGCCCGCGCCATCGAGACTGTCGCCAATCCGGAATTCCTGCGCGAAGGCCATGCCGTGCATGACTTCTGCCACCCCGAGCGCGTGGTGGTCGGCGCCCAAGACGAGGCGCGGCACCATGACGGCGCTGCACGAGTCGCCGAGTTGTACGCCGGGGACACCGACACGGTGTTGCGGATGAGCCTGGAAAGCGCCGAGCTGGCCAAGTACGCCAGCAACGCGTTTCTGGCGGTCAAGCTGTCGTTCGTCAACTCGCTGGCCGAGTTGTGCGGCCGCGTCGGCGCCGACATCGCCGATGTCACCGGCTGCATGGGCGCCGACGAGCGCATCGGCGGGCAGTTCCTGGCGCCGGGCCCAGGCTGGGGCGGTTCGTGCCTGCCGAAGGACACCGCCGCGCTGGTGCACACCGGCCGCGCGCACGATGTTGCGCTGCGTGAGGTGGAGTCGGCGCGGTGCACGAACGTCGCACAGGCCGAGCGGATCGCCGCCACACTGCGGCGTTTGCTGCGCCGTCCGCTCGACGAACTGACGATCACCGCGCTCGGCTTGACGTTCAAGGCCGGCACCAGCGACGTCCGCGACTCGCCCGCGGTCGCGATCTGCACAGTGCTGCACCGGGCCGGCGCGCAGGTCACCGCCTACGATCCCCGCCTGGACAGCATCGACAGCTCAGAGTTGCCGGTGGCGATCGCCCGGGATCCCTACGTC
>NZ_DASRBZ010000450.1:0-11361 GCF_035653355.1 Mycobacterium sp.
AGGGTGTAGCCGATGGCCAGCTTGGCCGCGATCTTGGCGATCGGAAAGCCGGTGGCCTTGGACGCCAGCGCACTGGATCGTGACACCCGCGGGTTCATTTCGACGATGATCAGCCGACCGTCGCGCGGGTTGACCGCGAACTGGATGTTGCATCCGCCGGTGTCGACCCCGACCTCGCGCAGGATCGCGATGGCCAGGTCGCGCATGCGCTGGTATTCCCGGTCGGTCAGCGTCATGGCCGGGGCTACGGTCACCGAGTCGCCGGTGTGCACGCCCATCGGGTCGACGTTCTCGATCGAGCACACCACGACGACGTTGTCGTGGCCGTCGCGCATCAACTCGAGCTCGAATTCCTTCCAGCCGTAGATGGATTCCTCGATCAGCACGTTGGCGCTCGGTGAGGCGGCCAGGCCGGCGCCGGCCATCCGGTCGACCTCTTCGGCGCTGTGCGCCATGCCGGAGCCGAGGCCCCCCATGGTGAAGCTCGGCCGCACCACGACGGGCAGACCCAGCTCCTCGACCGTTTCGCGGACCTCGTCCATGGTGAAACAGACGCGGCTGCGGGCCGATTCGCCGCCGACTTTGGCGACGATGTCTTTGAACCGCTGCCGATCTTCGCCGCGCTGGATGGCGTCGAAGTCTGCGCCGATCAGCTCGACGTCATAGCGCTCCAGCACGCCGTTCTCGTAGAGTGCGACCGCGGTGTTCAGCGCCGTCTGCCCGCCCAGGGTGGCCAGCAACGCGTCGATCTTGTTGCCGCGCTGGGCTTGCTGGGCGATGACGCGTTCGACGAACGCCGGGGTGATGGGCTCGACGTAGGTGTGGTCGGCGAACTCCGGGTCGGTCATGATCGTGGCTGGGTTGGAGTTAACCAGGCTGACCTGTAAGCCTTCGGCTTTGAGGACCCGGCAGGCCTGGGTGCCCGAATAGTCGAATTCACAGGCCTGCCCGATGACGATCGGCCCGGAACCGATCACCAGCACGTGGCGCAGGTCGGCGCGGCGCGGCATTAGCGACCCTCCCTGTCGCGAGCGGGCATCGTTGTACGCCGTTTGCCGCGTGTCGGCGTACAAACACGCACGCTCGCCGTAGCGGCGGTCATGGCTGCTCCCCTGCCATCAGGTCGACGAACTGGTCGAACAGGTATTCCGCGTCATGTGGGCCGGCCGCGGCCTCGGGATGGTATTGCACCGAAAACGCGCGCCCGCTGGCCAGTTTGACGCCTTCGACGACGCCGTCGTTGGCGCAGGTGTGGCTCACGATCGCCGGGCCGAACGGGGTGTCGAAGCGCTGACCCGCTTCGCCTTCCAGCGCGAACCCGTGGTTCTGCGCGGTGATCGCGACCCGCCGGGTGGCGTGGTCGATCACCGGCACATTGATGCCGCGGTGGCCGAACACCATCTTGTAGGTGGACAGGCCCAGCGCGCGGCCGAGGATCTGGTTGCCGAAACAAATGCCCAACAACGGGATTCCGGCGTCGAGCACCTGACGGGTTACGGCGACGACATGGTCGGCGGTGGCCGGATCGCCGGGGCCGTTGGACAAGAACACGCCGTCCGGTTTGATCTCGGCGAGCTGCTCGAAGCTTGCCGACGACGGCAGCACATGGCTGCGGATGCCGCGCCGGGCGAAATTGCGCGGCGTGTTGGTTTTGATTCCGAGATCCAGTGCGGCGACCGTAAACCGTTGCGGCCCTTCAGGTTCGATGATGTAGGTGCCCTCGGTGCTGACCTGACCGGCCAGGTCGGCGCCGAGCATCGCCGGCTGGGCGCGCACCCGCTCGATCAGCTCGGCCGGATCGGCCAGCGCGACACCGGAGAAGATCCCGGCTTTCATAGAGCCGCGGCTGCGCAGATGACGCACCACGGCGCGGGTGTCGATGCCGGCTACACCAACGATGCGCTGGCGGACCAGCTCGTCCTCCAGCGTGGTGGTGGCCCGCCAATTGGAGGCACGCGGCGACGGGTCGCGCACCGCGTAGCCGGCCACCCAGATCTTGTCGCCGCGGCTTTCGGCGTCTTCGGCGTTCCAGCCTGTGTTGCCGATCTGCGGTGCGGTCGCCACCACGATCTGGCGGTGGTAGCTGGGATCGGTCAGCGTTTCCTGATAGCCGGACATGCCGGTGGAAAACACCGCCTCACCCAGTGTTTGGCCGATCGCGCCGAACGGTGTCCCGGTGAAGATCCGGCCGTCTTCGAGCACCAGCGCGGCCCTGTCGCGGTTGGTCATCAGCATGCCTCCGGCAGCCAGCGCTGGTACTGGCTGCGGTCGTCGCCGCGAAACCCGGTGTCGATCTCGGCGCCCGAGGGCAGCCGCCACCGGATCGCCAGTATCCCGTCGCGTGTGGTGACTTTGCCGACCATGGCGCGCTCGGTGCGGATGGCCGTGATCGACTCCTGGGGAATCCAGATCGGGCTGGCCTTCGAGCGTTGCACCAAAATCCCCTCGGGATAGCGGGTCAGCAGCGCCTTGCTGCGGTAGCCCAGATCCCCGACCGCTACCCGGTCATGCCACCTGGGCGCCAGGGTGCAGCCGACGTAGAGGCCGGGGGTTGGTGCGACGATCGCCGAGCCGACCGTCTCCGGCACCTCGGGCAGGGCGCCGATCAACGCGGCCTGGCGTTCACTGCGATGCCGCCAGCCGCGCACCATCAGCTGGATCACCAATGCGATCAACAGCCCCACCACAGCGGCGAAAATGAGCGAGCCGATCAACGTTGCGCTATTCATGCGCGCCGCTCCTCCTCATCGCTTCGCTCTGCATCGTCGCCGGCGCGATTCAAGCCGGGCTCTTTCCATCGCGGGCAGTGATCTTGCCGCGCAGCAGCGTCGCGGTCACCGTGGCCGGCAACGTCATCGACTCGTACGGCGTGTTGGCTGAGCGGCTGGCCAGTTCGGACCCGGCGACGGTCCAGGTGGCGTCGGGGTCCACGACTGTGACGTTGGCCGGCTCGCCGACCTCCAGCGGGCGGCCCTGGTCGGGCAATCCGGCGATGCGCGCCGGGTTCTCGCTCATCACCCGAGCGACGTCGCGCCAGCTCAGCAGGCCCGGCTGCACCATGGTGGCCACCACCACCGACAGCGCGGTCTGCAGCCCGAGCATGCCCGGTCGCGCGGCAACGAACTCGACGCACTTCTCGTGTTCGGCATGCGGGGCGTGATCGGTGGCCACGCAGTCGATTACCCCGTCGGCCAGGGCTTGACGCAACGCGGCAGCGTCAGCGGCCTCGCGCAGCGGAGGGTTGACCCGGTTCACCCCGTCGTAGCTCGCGAGCCGGGAATCGTCGAGCATCAGGTGGTGCGGAGTCACTTCCGCGGTGATCGAAATGCCTCGTTGCTTAGCCCATTTCAGGATCTCCACGGTGCCCGCGGTGGACGCATGGCAGATGTGCACCCGGGCGCCGGCGTCGCGGGCCAGCAGGGCGTCGCGGGCGACGATCGACTCCTCTGCGGCGCGCGGCCATCCGGACAGGCCCAGTCGGGCAGCGCTGGGTCCTTCGTGGGCGACGGCGCCGACGGTCAGTCTGGGCTCTTCGGCGTGCTGGGCGACGAGCACGCCCAGGCCGGTGGCGTATTCCAGGGCGCGGCGCATGACCAGCGGGTCGGCCACGCAGTTGCCGTCGTCGGAGAAGATCCGCACCTGGGCGGCGCCGGCGGCCATCATCCCCATCTCGGTCAACTCTTTTCCGGCCAGCCCCACGGTGACCGCGCCAACCGGATGCACGTCGACCAGGCCGACCTGCTGACCGCGATGCCACACGTGGTCGGTGACCACCGGGCTGTCGGCGACCGGGTTGGTGTTGGGCATCGCGAACACAGCCGTGTAGCCGCCCAAAGCCGCTGCTGCCGAGCCGCTTTCGATGTCTTCGGCGTACTCCCGGCCCGGTTCACGCAGATGGGTATGCAGGTCGACGAAGCCGGGCAGCAGCACCTGGTCCGTCGCGTCGATGACATCGGCGTCTTCTGGAATCTGCAGCCCGGCACCGATATCGGCGATCTGGCCCTCGAAACCAGGACTGTCGACGAGCACGTCGACGCGCTTACCCTGCCCGTACGGGCGAACCCCCCGAATCAGCACACTCATGCCGCGGCCCCTCGTTCCGGGGACTCCGCTCCGACCAGGACATGAAACAGCACCGCCATCCGGACGTGTACGCCGTTGGAAACCTGTTGCAGCACAGCTGATTGCGACGAGTCGGCCACCGACGACGCGATCTCCATGCCGCGCAGCATCGGACCGGGGTGCAGCACCACGGCATGGCCGGGCAGCAGTGCTTGGCGGCGGTCGGAAAGCCCGTAGAGCACCGAGTATTCGCGTGCGGACGGGAAGAAGCCGCCGTGCATCCGCTCAGCCTGCACCCGCAGCATCAACACCGCGTCGGCGGCGGGCAGTTCGGCGTCGAGGTCGTACGACACGGTGACCGGCCAGTCGGCCACCCCGACCGGCAGCAGCGTCGGCGGCGCGACCAGCACCACCTCGGCGCCCAGCGTGGCCAGCAGCATGACGTTGGAGCGGGCGACCCGGCTGTGCAGGATGTCGCCGACGATCACGATCCGACGGCCTTCGATGCCGCCGAGCCGCTGGCGGATTGTCAGCGCGTCCAGCAGCGCCTGCGTGGGGTGTTCGTGGGTACCGTCGCCGGCGTTGATCACCGAGGGACCAGCCACGTCGGTGCTAGAAGAAGAAGTCCAGTCGGCCAGCCGCTGCGCGGCGCCGGAGGCGGGATGGCGGATGACCAAGGCGTCGCCGCCGGCGGCGCGCAGGGTCAACGCGGTGTCGCGCAGCGATTCGCCTTTGCCCACCGATGATCCGGTCGCGCTGACGTTGATCACGTCGGCGCTCATCAGCTTGCCGGCGACTTCGAAGGACACTCGGGTGCGTGTGGAGTTCTCGTAGAACATCGTGATGATGGTGCGGCCGCGCAGCGTCGGCAGCTTCTTGACCTCGCGGCCGACCAAAGCCTGCGCGAAGCGGTCGGCGTCGTCGAGGATCGCGGTGGCGTCGTCGCGGCTCAGATCGCCGGCGGCGAGCAGGTGTCGCGTCATCGGGAAATCACCACCGCGTCGCGACCGTCGTGTTCGCTCAGCAGTACGTGAACACTCTCGCTGCGGGAGGTCGGCACGTTCTTGCCGACGTAGTCAGCGCGTAGCGGCAACTCGCGGTGACCGCGGTCGACCAGCACCGCCAGCTGCACGATTCGCGGCCGGCCGATGTCGCGCAGCGCGTCGAGCGCGGAGCGCACCGAGCGCCCGGAGTACAGCACGTCGTCGACCAGGATTACCAGCGCGCCGTCGATGCCGCCGGGCGGAATATTTGTGGCTTCCAGCGGCCGCGGCGGTTTTTGCATCAGGTCGTCGCGGTACAGGGTGATGTCGAGCGCGCCATGGTCGACATGCACGTCGGAGAACTCGGCGATGCGGGAGGCCAGCCGCTGGGCGAGCGTCACGCCGCGGGTGGGGATGCCCAGCAACACCACCCGCGGACCGGAGCGACCAGTGTCGTCTAAGGCGGTCTTTTCGATGATCTGATGGGCGATACGGGAAATGGTGCGGCCGACGTCGGCCGCCGACATCAATTCTCGTGATTCGCTGCCTAAGCCCGTGTGGCCCACAGCACCCATGAGTGACTTGACCTCCTTCTCCGCCTCGCCGGACGGATCGTTAAAGGATGTCGACTGCTCGGCAGCCTAACACTGCATGTCCGTCTAGCGATGAGCCGGGCCGCGTGGCGCCCCAGGCCGGACCATCGAACCGGGGACTCGGACGGCATGTTGTGCCCGCCTCTTGGCGATTAGCTGTTCTAATCGCCCGTGACCCGTTTGCGAGGGCCTGTTGCGGATACGCCCCGAAACCCCGGTTGTGAGTTAGCTACCCTGGCGAAAATGACAGGCTCTGGATCTTCTGCGTTTCCCGTCTGGATTTCGACGCCCTCTACCGCGGCGAGAGCCCGGCCGAGGGCATGCCCGCGGTGACGACCCCGCCGTGGGATACCAAGGCGCCCAAGGAAAGTGTCGTCGGCTGGCAAAAGCAAGGCCTCGTCCACGGCGACGTGCTCGACATCGGCTGCGGGCTGGGCGACAACGCGATCTTCCTGGCCCGGAACGGTTTCAACGTCACCGGGCTGGACATCTCCCCCACTGCGCTGATCACCGCCGAACGCCGCGCCAAAGACGCCGGCGTCGACGTGACGTTCGCAGTGGCCGACTCCACCAAGTTGGAGGGCTACTCGGCCGCGTTCGACACCGTCATCGACAGCGGCATGTTCCATTGTCTGGACGATGACGGCAAACACAGCTACGCGAAGGCCGTGCACCGGGCCACCCGCGACGGCGCAACGCTGTTGATGTCATGTTTCTGCGACGCCAACCCGCCCGACCCAGACCGGCCACGACCGGTGGTGTCCGAGCAGACGTTGCGTGACGTCCTGGGCGGCGCAGGCTGGGACATCGTGTCGCTGGAGCCCAATACCGTGCGCCGCGAGGTCGACGGCGCCGAGGTGGAGATGGCGTTCTGGCTCGTCCGCGCGCAGCGGCGCCCACTACCCTGATCCGGGTGAATCTCGACGGCAACCAGGCTTCCATCCGGGAGGCCTGCGACGCCGGCCTGCTTGCCGGCGCGGTGACCGTGGTCTGGCAGCACGGAGAAGTATTGCAGGTCAACGAGATTGGCTACCGTGATGTCGACGCCGGGCTGCCGATGCGGCGCGACACGCTGTTTCGGATCGCGTCGATGACCAAGCCGGTCACCGTCGCCGCCGCTATGAGCCTGGTCGACGAGGGCAAGCTGGCGTTGCGCGACCCGATCACGCGCTGGCTGCCCGAATTCGCCGACATGCGGGTGCTCAACGACCCGAGTGGTCCGCTCGAGCGCACCCATCCGGCGCAGCGCGCCATCCTGGTCGAGGATCTGCTGACCCACACCAGCGGCCTGGCGTACGGCTTCTCGGTCACCGGGCCGATCGCGCGGGCGTATGTTCGGCTGCCGTTCGGACACGGTCCGGACGCCTGGCTGGAGGCGCTTGCCGCGCTGCCACTGGTGCACCAGCCCGGTGAGCGGCTCACCTACAGCCACTCCATCGACGTGGTCGGTGTCCTGGTGTCGCGGATCGAGGGCAAACCGTTTCACCAGGTTCTCGACGAGCGAATCCTGCAACCGATGGGCATGCGCGACACCGGGTTTTTCGTCCCGGCCGAGAAGCGATCCCGCGCGGCGACCATGTATCGGCTTGACGACGACGACCGGCTACAGCATGACGCGATGTGGCCGCCGTATCTGTCCTTACCGGCGTTTCCGAACGCCGGCGGCGGGTTGTGGTCGACCGCCGACGATTATCTGCGGTTCGCGCAGATGTTGTTGGGTGACGGGACGCTGGACGGAGTGCGGGTGCTCTCGGCCGAGTCGGCGCGGGCAATGCGCACGGACCGGCTCACCGCCGAGCAGAAGCGGCATCCCTTCCTGGGCTCGCCATTCTGGATTGGCCGCGGGTTCGGCTTGAACCTGTCGGTGGTGACCGATCCGGCGAAATCGGCGCCGCTGTTCGGGCCGGGCGGAGCGGGGACGTTCAGCTGGCCGGGCGCATACGGGACGTGGTGGCAGGCTGACCCGTCGGCGGACCTGATTCTGCTGTATCTGGTGCAGAATCTGCCGACGCTGTCGTCGGATGCCGCCGCTGCGGTCGCCGGAAACACCTCGCGCGCCAAACTGCAAGCGGTGCAACCGAAATTCGTGCGCCGCACCTACCGCGCGCTGGGGCTGTAGCGCTCAGGGCCAGATCCCTGCCGGGATCCCTGCATCGAGTCTGCGGCCATGGCGAGCTGTGCGGCAAAACCACGCAGCTGGCGCAGTTTCGCCGCCGTGAGCACGGTTTCGCCGCCGTGAGCGCAGTCTCGATCCTGTCAGCGCAATCTCGGTGCGGACGCTGACTAGTGGCGCAGCATCACTTCCAAGAATCGCTCGCGGCGACCGGCGGCCTGCGGGTTCGGCCGCGAACCGGACAAATGCAAAAAGCCGATGCCGGCGGCGAAGGTCGCGTTGGCGCGCATGTCGGCCTCTTCAGGATCGAAGCCGTCGTCGACGAAGGCCTGCCGAACCGCGGCCACCACCTGTTGGTCCGATTCCCGTACCGCCGCCGCGACCGCAGGCTCGGAGCGGGCCCATTCGCGCATTCCGCGCTCCAGCATCCAGTGCCGCGGCCCCACCATCGCGGTCATCATCCGCGACAGCCGCTGCCGCGGCGGGTCTGCCGCGAGGCCGCCGAAGAATCCGCGATCCTCGTCACGGACCGCGGCCCAGGTGTCGATGAGCGCGCGGCGGTAGGCCTTCATGTCGCTGAAATGCCAGTAGAAACTGCCCTTGGTAACCCCGAGACGGCGGCACAGCCGGTCGATGGTCAGGGCCTTGATGCCCTCTTCGGCGAGGATCCGGAAACCGGTCTGAACCCAGTCGTCCACTTTCAGGCGGGAATTAGCTGAGCCGCCTGAAGTCGTCACGGTAGGAAAGCGTAGTGAGTTCGTGGGCAACAGGTTGCCGTAATTGGACACGTATGTCATTGGGCGGGCGGTGCGCGTGTAGGCAGCCGTAGCCGACTATGCAGGTTCAGCAGCCAGCGCGCGGCGGGCGTAGGCCCGCACGTCGGCGTCACCGTCTTTGAGCGCGATGCTCAGCGCATCGCGTGCGGCGGCCTCGCCGGCCCACCGAGTCAGACTCAGTACCGCCGCCTTGCGCACGTCAAGGTGCTCGTCGGAGAGCAGGGCGGCCAGCGCAGGCACCGCAACACCGGCCGCCGCACCGGCGAGTGCACGGGCCGCGCCCTCTCGCACCTGCCACGCCGGCGACCGCACCGCCTGCTCGACAGCCACCAAATCGGTTTGGCTGCAACTTATCTCACCTAATGCTGCCAGCGCCGCGGCGCATACCAGCGGATCCGGGTCAGCGACCAGAGCTCGGACGGCGTCAACACCGGCGCGCAAGGTCGCCAGGCCCTTGGCCACCGCGATACGCACCTCGCGGTTCTCGTCGCCGGCGGCCGCGGCAACCCCGGCCGCGTCGTCGATCGACACCAACGCGCGCACCGCCTCGATGCGCACCCGGTGGTCGCTATCGGCGACTGCCCGGCGGTAGTCGTCGGCGGCACCCGCACGTCGCGCGGCCAGAATATGTAGCGCCGCAGCGCGCACCACTGCGTCGCGCGAGCTCAAATACGACTGTGCGGTAGCACCTTCCGGCAGCACCTCGACCAGTTCACGAATCCCGGCAGCCGCCGCATGCCGCACGCCGGCGTCGTCGTCATCGAGCGCGGCGAACAGCGCGGGCGCGTAGTCGCCGGGGGTGTGTTCGGTCAGCGCGACCACCGCGGTTCGTCGCACCCCGGGTTCGGGATCGCTGAGATAGTCCGACAGATCGGCAATGGTCGGCTCGTCCAGGGCCAGGACTTCGGCGATGCGCGGCGCGCATGGTGATTCGAACACCGCGCATCCGGATGTATTCCAGGTCGACGGGTCGGCCGTCGTCCAGGCTGGTAAGCCGCTCCAGCATGAGCAGCGGAGCGCCGACGGGCACCTGTAGCGTGGCCGCCGAATGCGCGTCGGCGGGGATGGCCTCCAATGCCAGCGTCGCCGCGCCCAGCGGCTGTCCGCTGACCTGCTCGATCAGCGCGAAGATGTCGTGGGTTTCCAGCGGGTGCGCGACGACCAGGTTGCCGATGTCGGGCGCGAGGTAGGTCAATCGAGGCTCAGCGGCAACTCGCCAAGGTAACGCGGCCGTTCAATGAACACCACCGGCTGACCGGGCTGCAATCGCAACCGGTTCGCCACCGACGGCGGGGCGGTCACCGACGTCGCGGCCCGTACTTCGTTGCGGACCTCGCCGTGGCCGGTGAACGTCTCCTTCAACCCCAGCAACGCATCGAGACCATGGTCGTACTTGCGCTGCGCGACGTGCGTGCCGACCTTGCGCCCGCGGTCGATCAATCCCTCGTTCTTCAGGACGGCCAGCGCCTCGCGAATCGTGTTGCGGGAGACGTGGAATTCCGCAGCCAACTCCTGCTCGGCGGGCAGCCCCTCGTCGTAAGCCCCGGCATGAATCTGGTGGCGCAGCACGTCGGCGACTTGGCGGGCACGGTCGGCCCGGGGGCGACGAATCGGCAACGGTGCGGCCACGCCGTCACGCTAATGCCGCACAGGGTTTTCGGCCCGCCAGCAGCGCTTTCGGCCACGCTGGTAGGTAGCGCATTGCGCCGCTGCCGGTTCCACGCCCACCGGCCGAAAGCGACGTCTCAACCGGCTATTACGCCACCTACCGAAAGGCGCCGAGGTTTCGATCCCGATGAGCAGAACCCACGCGCCTAGCTCACATAGCGCGCCAGGTAGTCGGGCAGCACTGTGGCGGGATCGAGATCGCTGGCCGGTATCGGCGTACCCGCAGTGAGGGTCAGCGGCACGATACCCGACCAGTGTGGCAACGCGGCGTCGTCCGGATCGTCGACCGGGCCGCCGGTACGCACTTTGGCCGAGACGTCGACGAGGTCGAGCGCCAGCACACCGGTGGCCGCGAGTTCACGATCGTCGGGCATCCGGCTGTCGGTAGCCCGACCAGCTACCACATGGTCGAGAAGGGCTTGCAGCACTCGCAACTTGGCCTGCGTGTCCTCGACCAGATAAGCAGTGCCCATCACGACGACCGAGCGGTAGTTCACCGAGTGGTGCAACGCCGCGCGGGCCAGCACAAGCCCGTCGACGGCGGTCACCGTCACACAGACCGGCAGGCCCCCCGACGCCTTCGCCGCCAGCATCGGGCCGCTACCGGTGGAGCCGTGCAGATACAGCGTCTCGTCCAGGCGGGCGTGCATCGTGGGCAGGACCACCGGGCGGCCCGCATTGACGTAGCCCAGGTGGCAGACCAGCGCCTCGTCGAGAACTTGGTGGACGGTCTCGCGGTCGTAGCGGGCGCGCTCCCGATACCGGGTGGGCGTCGTGTGTGGTTTCGGCAGGTATTTCGTCGGGTCCAACGGATTGCCTCGTTGTTTGCACTAGTACATACTGATTTTTGTGCCAGTACAGTACACCATACGTGGGTCGGGTGCGGAAAGCATTGCGGCGAACGTCGAAGACGCGATTGCCCGGGGCGCGCTCGCCCCAGGCACCGCGCTGCCACCGATCCGGGAGCTGGCCGGCGAGCTCGGCGTGAACCCCAACACCGTTGCGGCGGCCTACCGCTTACTGCGCGATCGCGGGGCCGTCGAGACCGCCGGGCGGCGCGGCACACGGGTCCGCGAGCGCCCGGCGACCACACCGAGATCGCTGCGCGGACCGGTCATCCCGCACGGCGCCCGCGACCTGTCGACCGGCAATCCTGATCCGGCCCG
>NZ_DASRBZ010000451.1:0-5390 GCF_035653355.1 Mycobacterium sp.
TTGCGCCAGGAGGCGACGTCGCCCAGCGCCCACACGTTGGGTGCGCTGGTGTGTCCGGCCTCGTCGCAGATGACCCCGTCGTCGACCTTGATTCCGCTGCCATTCAGCCACTCCGTGGCCGGCCGCGACCCGATGCCCACCACGACCAGGTCGGCTGTCACCTCAGTGCCGTCGGTGAGCATGACGGAGTCGACATGGCCTTGACCTCGAACCTCCGCCACCGCGACTTCGGTGCGCACGTCGACACCCTCGGACCGGTGCAGTCGTGCCACCAATTCCCCGATCTGCGCGCCGAGAACCCCTGCCAGCGGGGCCGGCTGCGGCTCCACCAACACAACGTCGACCCCCAGGCCGCGTAGGCTGGCGGCCACTTCGCAGCCGATGAAACCGGCCCCGACCACCACGGCGTGGCGCGCTTCGGTGGCATGTCTGCGCAGGGCGATGCTTTCGTCATAGGAGCGCAGCACCCGGATGCCTTCCAGGTCCGGTAACGACGGGATGCGCCGCGGCACCAGGCCGGTCGCGATGACGAGCTCGTCGTACCCGAGCACGGTCCCGTCCTTGAGGGTCACGGTCTGTTCCGTGGTATCCAGGCTGACGGCGGCCGTGCCCAGCCGCAGCGTGATGCCGTGCTCTTCGTAGAACTCGCGGGGCTTGAGTGTCACGTCGTCGACTTCGCTGCGCAAAACTTCCTTGGACAGCGGGGGCCGATCGTAGGGCAGATGAACTTCGTCGCTGACGATGGTGATGGGGCCGGTGTAGTTGGCCCGGCGCAGTTGTTCGGCGGTGCGGGCCGCGGCAAGGCCGCCGCCGACGATCACTATTCCTTTTCCGGCTCCACGTCCTGCGCTAGTGGTCACGTGGAGTTCATACACGATTGCGGGACTGCGCTGTTGGCCAGCCCGCAATATCGCAGGACGCCCTCAGTACTTCAGCACGCCTTTGTCGACGGGAATCTGGGCGCCCGAAAGCGTGCCCGACCCGTCGCCGGCCAACCAGGCGACGACATCCGCGATCTCCTCGGGCGTCATAAAGCCTTTGGGCTGCAAGGGCATTGGCGGGAAGCTGTGCGCATAGCTGGGATGCTTGCCAAGCAGCTGGATCAGCGCGTCGGTTTCGATCATCGGGGTGTCGACCGAATAGGGATGGATGGAATTGACGCGGATACCGAACTCGCCGAGCTCAATAGCCAGCGTGTTGGTCAGCCCGACGAGTCCGTATTTGGCAGCTGAATAATGACCGTTGCCCGGCGTGGCCTTGACGCCGGACGCCGAGCTGACCACCACGATGGAACCGCCGTTGCCGGCCTCGATCATCGCGGGCACAACGGCTCGCAGGGTGCGCCAGGTGCCCGACAGGTTGACCCCGATGACGGTGTCCCATTGTTCGTCGGTGAGTTCCCAGACCCGGCCCCAGCTCAGCACGCCGGCGTTGGCCACCAGGATGTCGAGCCGGCCGAACTGCTCGACGCCGTCGGCCACCAGTTGCCGCAATGCAGCGTCGTCGCGGATATCGACCTCGCGCGCCAGCACTTTGCGGCCCTCGGCTTCCACGGCACACACGGTCTGGGCGAGGTCCTCCGCGGTGGCCGCCGGGTAGGTGATGGTGTCGGACACCGGCGCGCAGATGTCTGACGCGATGATGTCAGCGCCTTCGCGGGCCAGTCGCACCGCGTGCGCGCGTCCCTGGCCTCGGGCGGCACCGGTGATAAATGCCACTCGTCCCTGCAGCGTGCCGCCTACGCCAGCCATCGCCCGTCCTTTCGTCACTCCGCGATCAGGCTAGCAGCGAAACTGAAACGTGTTCTAGCCGCGGGCCGGTTAGATCTCGGCGATGATTTCGGCTCGCTTGCTGGCGTATTCCTGGTCGGTCACCGCTCCTGCAGCATGCAGCGAGTCCAATTCCTGCAGCCGCTGGGCGATGGTCTGCTCCGGTGCCGCGCCGGCCGGCGCGGTCGCGGCTGCGGGCTGGCCCACCGCAGCCGGCGCCGTTTGCGCCTGCTGGGCCGCCGCACGACGCACCACCGCTTGGATCTGTTGGCGTAGCACCGGATTGGACCGCACATCGACCATCCGGTTCAACGGAACGTTGTTGGCCTTGAGGATCTGCAGGATTTCCATCAGCGGTCCGGCCTGCCCACTCAAGTCATAGGTCTGGTTGTCTTCGGCCAAGGTGAACTGCGCTGGCACCAGACCGTTGACCAGAGCGCTTCGCTCCCAATCGATCCGGTATTCCCTGGTGGCCGGGTCGACGAGCACCACCAACTGTCGGGAGGTGATGTTGCCCAACCGGCTGACACTGGCGATCACGCGGTCTTGACTATCGAACGGCTCGAAGCCCGCCCCGGCGATGTGCAGATCCAGTTTGACCAGCGGTTGCTCGTTGATACGCGTCCCGGTCTCGGTGATGCCGGTGATTTGAGCGAGCGCCAGCACCCCGCTTTGTTCGAGCGCCGCCGTCTTGGCGGCCGATTTGGCGCCGTAGTTGGTGAGCGCGAGGGCGATCAGCACATCGGCAGCGGTGATCAACAGACCGGCGTAGAACATCCACTTCATCAGGCTGTTCTGGCCCAGTCCGAAATACGTCATCAAAAAGATCGGTCCGACCAGCCCGCCACACAGCAGGACCATGAGCTGACATTTCACGTACCGCCACAACATGGCCATGCTCCTGTCGTCGGGCGAATCGCGTTCAGCAGAGTATTACGCACGCGTCGAATCCCGGCAGCGCTTTCCCAATAGCCCGCGACGCGACGCAAAACGGCGCCCACCCTCTCGGATGGGCGCCGTTTTGGCCGGGCAGGGCCCCGGCGAACACTACTTTGCGACTACTTGATGATCTTGGTCACCCGACCGGCGCCGACGGTGCGGCCGCCCTCGCGGATGGCGAAGCGCAAACCTTCGTCCATGGCGACGGGCTGGATCAGCTTGACCTTGATCGTGGTGTTGTCGCCGGGCATCACCATCTCGGTGCCCTCCGGCAGCGTCACCACACCGGTCACGTCGGTGGTGCGGAAGTAGAACTGCGGACGGTAGTTGTTGAAGAACGGCGTGTGCCGGCCGCCCTCGTCCTTCGACAGCACGTAGACCTGGCCCTCGAACTCGGTGTGCGGCGTCGTGGTGCCGGGCTTGGTGACAACCTGGCCGCGCTCGACGTCCTCACGCTTCACACCGCGCAGCAGCAGGCCGACGTTGTCGCCGGCCTGACCCTGGTCGAGCAGCTTGCGGAACATCTCCACACCGGTGACCGTGGTCTTGGTGGTGGTCGGGCGGATGCCGACGATCTCGACTTCCTCGTTGACGTTTATCACGCCGCGCTCGACACGACCGGTGACCACCGTGCCGCGCCCGGTGATCGTGAATACGTCCTCGACCGGCATCAGGAACGGCTTGTCGGTGTCGCGGACCGGGTCCGGAATCGACTCGTCGACCGCGTTCATCAACTCGACGATGCTCTCCACCCACTTCGGGTCGCCCTCGAGCGCCTTCAGCGCCGATACGCGAATGACGGGAGCGTCCTCGTCGAACTCCTGGGCGGCCAGCAGTTCGCGGACCTCCATCTCGACGAGCTCGAGCAGCTCCTCGTCGTCGACTGCGTCGGCCTTGTTCAGCGCGACCAGGATGTAGGGCACCCCGACCTGACGGGCGAGCAGCACGTGCTCACGGGTCTGCGGCATCGGGCCGTCGGTGGCCGCGACCACCAGGATCGCCCCGTCCATCTGGGCGGCGCCGGTGATCATGTTCTTGATGTAGTCGGCGTGGCCGGGCGCGTCGACGTGGGCGTAGTGCCGTTTTTCGGTCTGGTACTCCACGTGCGCGATGTTGATGGTGATACCGCGCTGACGCTCCTCAGGCGCGTTGTCGATCTGGTCGAACGCCTTCGTCTCGTTCACGTCGGGATATTTGTCGTGCAGAACCTTGGTGATAGCCGCGGTCAGCGTGGTCTTGCCGTGGTCAACGTGACCGATGGTCCCGATGTTGACGTGCGGCTTCGTCCGCTCGAACTTCGCCTTCGCCACTTTTGTGTCCTCCTGGACTTGTTGGTGCTTGTAAAAGCAGTGTTGATGTGTTCAGTTGTGCCGCGGTAGTGACGGGGAGCTTACTGGCCCGTCGCCTTCGCGATGATCTCCTTCGACACCTGCGCCGGCACTTCGGCGTAGGAGTCGAACACCATGGAGTAGTTCGCCCGGCCTTGAGTCTTCGACCGCAGGTCGCCGACGTAGCCGAACATCTCCGACAGCGGCACGTGCGCCTTGACGACGCGTGTGCCTGCCCGCTCCTCCATGGCCTGGATCTGACCACGGCGGGAGTTCAGGTCGCCGATCACGTCGCCCATGTAGTCCTCCGGAGTGAGGACCTCGACGGCCATGATCGGCTCGAGGATCACCGGCTGCGCCGCGTTGGCGGCTTTCTTCAGCGCCTGCGCGCCGGCGATCTTGAACGCCATTTCCGAGGAGTCCACCTCGTGGTAGGCGCCGTCTTCCAGCGTCACCTTGAGATTCACCAGCGGATAGCCGGCCAGCACACCGTACTGCATGGCGTCCTGGGCGCCGGCGTCCACCGAGGGGATGTACTCGCGCGGGATGCGCCCACCGGTGACCTTGTTCTGGAACTCGTAGGTGGCGCCGTCCTCACCGGTGAACGGCTCGACGGTGATGATGACCTTCGCGTACTGGCCGGAGCCGCCGGTCTGCTTCTTGTGGACATACTCGACGTGCTCCACCTTGCGGCGGATCGTCTCCTTGTACGCCACCTGCGGCTTGCCGACGTTGGCCTCGACCTTGAATTCGCGGCGCATCCGGTCGACCAGGATGTCCAAGTGCAACTCACCCATCCCGCCGATCACGGTCTGGCCGGTTTCTTGATCGAGGTGCACCTTGAAGGTTGGGTCCTCCTCGGCGAGCTTCTGGATCGACGCCGACAGCTTCTCCTGGTCGCTCTTGGTCTTGGGCTCGATGGCCACCTCGATCACCGGGTCGGGGAACGTCATCGACTCCAGCACGACCTGGTCGTTGGGGTCCGACAATGTGTCGCCGGTGGTGGTGTCTTTGAGGCCGATCACCGCGTAGATGTGGCCGGCGCTGGCCCTATCGACCGGGTTCTCCTTGTTGGAGTGCATCTGGAACAGCTTGCCCAGCCGCTCCTTCTTGCCCTTGGTCGCGTTGATGACCTGGCTGCCGGAGTCCACCGTTCCGGAGTAGACGCGGATATAGGTCAGCTTGCCGAAGAACGGGTGCGTGGCGATCTTGAACGCCAGCGCGGAGAACGGCTCGTTCTCGTCGGCGCGGCGCTCGATGACCTGCCCCTCCAGGTCCTTGCCCTTGACCGGCGGGATGTCGATCGGCGACGGCAGGAAGTCGACCACCGCGTCCAGCAGCGGCTGCACGCCCT
>NZ_DASRBZ010000452.1:0-4381 GCF_035653355.1 Mycobacterium sp.
TCGGCCCGCCGAATTGAGCCTGGTCGGACCGGCCAGCGCACGCCTATTCGTGGCCGGCGCGCTGGCTCGCCAGGGTCCGCTGCTGGTAGTCACCGCCACCAGCCGCGAAGCCGACGACCTGACCGCCGAACTGCGCGGCGTCCACGGCGACGCGGTGGCCAAATTCCCATCGTGGGAAACCCTGCCCCACGAACGGCTCTCACCCGGCGTTGACACTGTGGGCGCCCGTCTCATGGTGCTGCGCCGGCTGGCCCACCCCGACGACGCGCGGCTTGGTCCGCCGCTGCAGGTGGTGGTGACCTCGGCGCGCTCGCTGCTGCAGCCGATGACACCGCACTTGGGCGACATTAAGCCGCTCACCCTTTCCCTGGGTGACGAGGTCGCGTTCGAAGACGTCATAACCCGGCTGGCGGAGCTGGCCTACATCCGGGCGGACATGGTGGGCCGGCGCGGGGAGTTCGCGGTGCGTGGCGGGATTCTCGACGTCTTCCCGCCGACCGCCGAACATCCCGTGCGTATCGAGTTCTGGGGCGACGAGGTCACCGAGATGCGGATGTTCTCGGTGGCCGATCAGCGCTCCATCCCCGAGGTCAGCGTCGACACGCTGGTGGCGGTGGCGTGCCGGGAGCTGCTGCTGTCCGACGACGTGCGGGCCCGGGCCGCCGCGTTGGCCGGAAAACATCCCGCGGCCGAGCGCACAGTCACCGGCACCGTCACCGACATGCTGGCCAAGCTGGCCGAGGGCATCCCGGTCGACGGCATGGAGGCGCTGCTACCGGTCTTGCGTCCCGACGAGCTGACCCTGCTCACCGACCAGTTGCCGCAGGGCACTCCGGTATTGGTCTGCGATCCGGAGAAGGTGCGCACCCGCGCAGCCGACTTGATCAAGAGCGGCCGCGAATTCCTCGAAGCGTCATGGTCGGTCGCCGCGATCGGCGGTGACGCGCCCGTTGACGTCGAACAGCTCGGCGGATCAGGCTTCATCGAATTCGACGAAGTGCGCGACACCGCCCGCAAGAGGGGTCATCCGTGGTGGACGCTCAGCCAGCTCTCCGACGAGTCCGCGATCGAACTCGACCTGCGCGCGGCCCCCTCAGCCCGTGGCCATCAGCGCGACATCGACGAAATCTTCGCGATGCTGCGCGCCCAGGTTGCCACCGGCGGACACGCCGCGGTCGTCGCGCCCGGCGCCGGCACCGCGCAGCGCGTGGTCGAGCGACTCGCCGAATCTGAAACGGCCGCAACGTTATTGGAGTCAGGCGCCACACCCAAGCCCGGCGTGGTCGGCGTGCTCAAGGGCCCCCTGCACGACGGCATCGTGGTGCCCGGCGCCAACCTCGTCGTGATCACCGAAACCGACCTGACCGGTAACCGGGTGACCGCCACCGACGGCAAACGCCTGGCCGCCAAACGCCGCAACGTGGTCGACCCGCTGGCACTGACCCCCGGCGACCTGGTGGTGCATGACCAGCACGGCATCGGCCGGTTCGTCGAGATGACCGAACGCACCGTCGGCGGCGCGCGTCGCGAGTATCTGGTGCTGGAGTACGCGTCGACCAAGCGCGCCCAGCACGACACCGACAAGCTCTACGTGCCGATGGATTCGCTGGACCAGCTGTCGCGCTACGTCGGCGGGCAGGCGCCGGCTTTGAGCCGGCTCGGCGGCAGCGACTGGGCCAATACCAAAACCAAGGCCCGCCGCGCGGTGCGCGAGATCGCCGGGGAGCTGGTGGCGCTGTACGCCAAGCGGCAGGCCACGCCCGGCCATGCGTTCGGTCCCGATACGCCATGGCAGTCCGAGATGGAAGACGCCTTCGGCTTCACCGAGACCGTCGATCAGCTGACCGCGATCACCGAAGTCAAAGCCGACATGGAAAAGCCGATCCCGATGGACCGGGTGATCTGCGGCGACGTCGGCTACGGCAAGACCGAGATCGCCGTGCGGGCGGCGTTCAAGGCGGTGCAGGACGGCAAGCAGGTCGCCGTGCTGGTGCCCACCACGCTGCTGGCCGACCAGCATTTGCAGACGTTCACCGAGCGCATGTCGGAGTTCCCGGTCACCGTCAAGGGCCTGTCCCGGTTCACCGGGCCGGCCGAGTCGCGCGCTGTGCTGGACGGCCTGGCCGACGGCACCGTTGACATCGTGATCGGCACCCACCGGCTGCTGCAGACGGGGGTCCGCTGGAAGGACCTTGGGCTGGTCATCGTCGACGAGGAACAGCGCTTCGGCGTCGAACACAAAGAGCACATCAAGAGCCTGCGCACCCACGTGGACGTGCTGACCATGAGCGCGACACCCATCCCGCGCACGCTGGAGATGAGCCTGGCCGGGATCCGCGAGATGTCGACGATCCTGACTCCGCCCGAAGACCGCTACCCGGTGCTGACCTATGTCGGGCCGCACGACGACAAGCAGATCGCCGCCGCGTTGCGCCGCGAGCTGTTGCGCGACGGGCAGGCGTTCTACGTGCACAACCGGGTCAGCTCGATCGAGCACGCCGCCGCGCGGGTGCGCGAGCTGGTGCCGGAGGCCCGCGTCGCCGTCGCGCACGGCCAGATGAACGAGGACCTGCTGGAACGCACCGTCCAGGGGTTCTGGAACCGCGAATACGACATCTTGGTGTGCACCACGATCGTCGAGACCGGCCTGGACATCTCCAACGCGAACACGCTGATCGTCGAACGGGCCGACACGTTCGGCCTGGCCCAGCTGCACCAGCTGCGCGGTCGAGTCGGCCGCAGCAGGGAACGCGGGTACGCCTATTTCTTGTACCCGCCGCATGCGCCGCTCACCGAAACCGCCTATGACCGGCTGGCCACGATCGCCCAGAACAACGAGCTGGGCGCCGGCATGGCGGTCGCTATGAAAGACCTCGAGATCCGCGGAGCCGGCAATGTGCTGGGTGTCGAGCAGTCCGGCCATGTCGCCGGCGTCGGGTTCGACCTATACGTGCGCCTGGTGGGCGAGGCTGTCGAGGCCTATCGCGCGGCGGCCGACGGCAAGACCGTCACTAGCCCAGAAGAGCCCAAAGACGTGCGGATCGACCTGCCGGTGGATGCGCACCTGCCGCCGGACTACATCGCCAGCGACCGGTTACGCCTGGAGGCATACCGCCGGTTGGCGGCCGCGACCGATGATGCTGCTGTCGACGCCGTCATCGAGGAGCTGACCGACCGCTATGGGACGCTGCCGGAACCGGCCCAGCGGCTGGTGGCGGTGGCCCGGCTGCGCTTGCTGTGCCGTCGATTCGGCATCACCGAGGTCTCCGCGCCGTCGGAGGCGACGCTACGGCTGTCGCCGATGACGCTGCCGGACTCAGCACAGGTCCGGCTCAAGCGGCTGCATCCCGGCGCCCGGTACCGCGCCACCACATCGACGGTGCAGGTTCCGATTCCGCGAGCCGGCGGCATTGCGGCACCGCGAATTCGCGACGTCGAACTGGTCCAAATGGTGGCGGACCTGGTATTGGCGCTCCATGGAAAGCCCCAGGCAGAAGTTGGTATAACCGATTCAGTGCCGGCCCGATGACGATGCTGGCCGCCCGGTACAGGGCGGGCGAACCCCAGCCGAGCAGCGGTCGAGACGCGGCATGCCAGCCGGGCAGCGGCGAGGGGCGAGTCGGCAATCGGCGTCAGCCGAGTGAGGAGCCACAAGCGCGATGACCCGCACCAACGACGATGATCCCGGCGTAGCCAGGATCGAGGAGTGTCGCCCATGACTGTCGTCTTGGTCGACCCTCGCCGCCCGTCCCTAGTTCCGGTCGAGGCGATCGAACTGCTTACCGGCGAGGTGCAATACACCGAGGAGATGCCGGTTGTCGTGCCCTGGTCGCTGCCCGCCGCCCGGCCAGCGCTTACCGGAGAAGACGCCCCGGTGCTGCTGTCGTCTGACCCCGACCATCCCGCGGTCACCGCACGATTGGCCGCCGGGGACCGGTTGATTTCAGCACCCGAAGCGCAGCGCGGCGAGCGACTTGTCGACGCCGTGGCGATGATGGACAAATTGCGCACGGCCGGCCCGTGGGAAAGTGAGCAGACTCACGACTCGTTGCGCCGCTATTTGTTGGAGGAGACCTACGAGCTTTTCGACGCGGTGCGCAGCGGCAATGCTGACGAGCTGCGCGAAGAACTCGGAGACGTGCTGCTGCAGGTCCTTTTTCACGCGCGGATCGCCGAGGACGCGCCAGAACATCCGTTCACCATCGACGACGTCGCCGATGCGCTGGTGCGAAAACTGGGCAACCGCGTGCCGGGAGTCCTTGCCGGCGAGGAGATTTCGCTCGATGAGCAATTGGCCCAGTGGAAAGAACGCAAGGCGAGGGAGAAGTCACGGAACTCGGTCCTAGATGACGTTCCGACCGCGCAACCTGCATTGGCATTG
>NZ_DASRBZ010000453.1:0-2007 GCF_035653355.1 Mycobacterium sp.
CGGAAAAGTGATCCTGGTCGCCGACACCACCCAGAGCACGCAGATGATCGGCCAGCTGCGCCGCCTGATGGTGGGCGCCGGGCTGGCCACGCTCGTCGTCGCGGCGCTACTGCTGATAGCGGCCAGCCGTGCGGCGCTGCGCCCCCTGGCGCGGCTCACCGAGCTGGCCAAAGACATCACCATCGGTGATCGTGGCCGACGGCTGCGGCCGGACCGTCCCACAACCGAGTTAGGCCGCGCCGCAAGCGCTTTCGACGGCATGCTTGATGCGCTGGAAGCTTCCGAACACCGCGCTCAGCGGGCCGCCGAGACCGCGCAGCGCGCCGAGACCGCGACCCGGCGATTCCTCGTCGATGCGGCGCACGAACTGCGCACCCCCATCGCTGGCATCCAAGCCGCCGCTGAACAACTCGCCAGCAATGCCAGCCAAGAAGAGTCGGATCCCGCGGCGCTGCGCCAATACCGTCGCGCCAGCTTGTTGCTGTCCGATGCCCACCGCGCCGCACGGCTGGTCGCAGACATGCTCGACCTGAGTCGCATCGACGCCGGCCTACCGCTCGACCTGCAAGACACCGACCTGGGCGCCATCGCCGACGCCGAAGTCGACCGCGCGCGCATGCTGGCGCCGCAGCTCGCCATCTCGAGGACGGGGCTCAGCGCGCTGCGTGTGCGCGCCGATCCGACCCGAGTGGCGCAAATCCTGTCCAACCTGTTGGACAACGCCCGACGGCACACCCCTCCCGGTGGCCAGGTCACCGTCGACCTGCAGCAACGCCACTTAGTCGCCGAGTTGACGGTCACCGACACCGGCCCGGCCATTCCCGACGACGAACGCGAACGCATCTTCGAGCGGCTGGTCCGGCTGGACACCGGACGCGCCCGCGACCACGGCGGCGCGGGCTTGGGCCTACCGATCGCACGCGCATTGGCCCGCGCCCACGGCGGCGAGCTGACCTGCCTACACCACCAGGGCGGCGCTCAGTTTCGGCTCACGATTCCGCGGGCCCGACCCCAGGATGCCGCCCAGCCCGCTGCGGCAACACGATGATGAGCGCGACGATGAGGGCCGCGATCACCGCGGAAGCCAGCGGGCGGCTCAGGTTGAGGCCGCCCTGGCTCACCGGCTTGTCCAGAAAATCGCCCACAGTTGCACCGAGCGGCCGGGTCAATATGAAGGCGATCCAGAACAGGGTGACGCGCGAAACGCTGGTCCAGAAATACAGAGCCGCGACCACGGCGAGAGCGGCAGCGAAAACGAGCGCACCCCGTTCGTAACCAAGGTCTCCCGTGTCGGCGAGCCAATCGCCGAGGGCGGTGCCTAGCGTCTGTGAGAAAGTGATTGTCGCCCAATAGAATGCCTCGACTTTCGGAGTCGAGACGGTCGTCACCGACACGGTGCCCTGCGACCAATACCAGAGCCCGAGGGTGACGAGCACGCACAGCAATAGGAGACTCGATCCGCCTGTGTAGCCGATCCCGAGCGAGCGGTCGGCGAAGTCGGCCATCGCCGTGCCGAAGGTGGTCGAGGCGATGATCGTCGCCCAGTAGAGAAATGGCCGAAAGCGCTTGGCCCAAATCTGAGCCAGTACAAGCGCCACCAGCACGACGCCGAATAGCACGACGCCGGCGAGATACCCCCAATTCAGCGTCATCGTGACCGTGTCGCCGCCAGTCTCACCGAGCGTCGTCGCCAACACCTTGATGACCCAGAAGCCCAGAGTGACTTCCGGTACCTTGCTCAATGCGAGTTTCGTCTGGTCAGTCATCTCGAACGCACGCTAGTCAACGTCTGGTAGCTGGCTCGGCCGAATCTGCGTGTCGGCCAACCGCCGCCGGTGGTGTCGTCGATGCTGGCGGATCTCGTAGACCAGAACGGCAAACCCGACGGCGCCGGTGCACAGCGACACCAGAATCAGCAGCGGGCTGACGTGTCCGGTCAGTGCATCGCCGAGGATGACCACGGCAGCGGTCCCGGGTGTTGTGCCGACCAGCGTGGCCAACGTGTAC
>NZ_DASRBZ010000454.1:0-3704 GCF_035653355.1 Mycobacterium sp.
GCTCGGCCAGCCGGCGCACCAGATACCCGTACCACTGCCCGCCGTACGGCACATACACTCGCACCTGGCTGCCGGCGGCGACTAGCCGCTGCTGTTCGTCGTCGCGGATGCCGTACAGCATCTGGTATTCGAAATCGCCAGCAGCACGGCCTGATTCATGAGCGATGCCTGGGACCGCCGAGATGACGGCTGGATCATGGGTGGCCACCATCGGGTAGCTCGACCCGCCCATCAGTACTGGAAGGCATCGCAGGTAGGAGTCGGTGACTGCAGCCGGCTTGCGATAGGCCACCGACGCCGGTTCGTCATAGGCGCCCTTGCATAGCCGGATCCGTGCTCCGGCAGCAGCGAAGTCGTGGCAATCGCCGAGCGTGCGCCGCAGGTATGCCTGCAAAACCACCCCCAGCCAGGGAAAGTCGGCTCGCAGATCACGGACGATGGACAGCGTCGAATCCGTGGTGGTGTGATCTTCGGCGTCTACTGTTACCCAGACACCGACTTGCTCGGCCCGCTCGCAAATGGTGTGGGCATTCTCCAGGGCGATCTTCTCGCCGTCGCGCTCCAGCGCTTGACCGAGCGCGGAAAGCTTGAGCGACACCTCCAGCGGCCGCACACCGTCACCCGCGGCGTCGGGCCGCTGGCCCAGCGCATCGAGAAGACCAAGGTAAGCCTGCACGATGGCACCGGCGCCGTCGATGTCGGTGACATCTTCACCTAAATAGTCGATACTGACATATCGGCCCGAATCGCGAAGGCGCCCAACACTATCCAATACGGAATTCAGGGTCTCCCCAGGCACGAACCGACGAACGACCCTGCGTGTAATCGCAACACGTTCGGCGGCGCGGCGCAGCCGATCGGATCGACTGGCCGCCAGGATCGCTGGACGCACCGCCGTGGCGAACACGCCCGGTTTGATGGGGGCGACCCGCTGCGACCGGCTTCGCCGCTCTTGCGATCGCCCCCGCATTACTCGGCCGCCATGTGCGGGTAGTCGTGCTCTGTTGCCGGCACGAACGTCTCCTTGAGCGTGCGCGCCGATGTCCAGCGCAACAGGTTGAGCGGCGATCCGGCTTTGTCGTTGGTCCCCGAGCCGCGGGAACCGCCGAACGGCTGCCTGCCCACCACCGCCGCGGTCGGCTTGTCGTTGATGTAGAAGTTGCCGGCGGCGAACCTCAGCCGCTCCTGCGCCACCGAGACCGCGTCGCGGTCGCCGGCGATCACCGCGCCGGTCAACGCGTACCGTGAGCCGGTGTCGACCACCTCGAGGATTCGCTCGTAGTCGTCGTCGGGATAGACGTGCACCGAGAGGATCGGCCCGAAGTACTCGGTCGCGAACGCCTCGTCGGTCGGGTCGTCGCCGAGCAGCACCGTGGGGCGCACGAAATAGCCTTCGCTGTCGTCGTATTCGCCGCCGACCGCGATCGTGACACTTGCTGCGCTTTTCGCGCGTTCGATCCCGTTGACGTTCTTGGTGAAGGCCCGCTGGTCGATCAACGCGCCGCCGTAGTTGGACAGGTCGGTGATGTCGCCGTAGCGCAATTGTGCAGTGGCGGCGAGAAAGTCGTCGCCCATCTTCTGCCACAACGAGCGCGCGATGAACGCGCGCGACGCCGCCGAGCACTTCTGGCCCTGGTAGTCGAACGCACCGCGGATCAGCGCAGTGCGCAGCACGTCCGGTCGTGCCGAAGCATGTGCCAACACGAAGTCCTTGCCGCCGGTCTCCCCGACCAGCCTCGGGTAGCTGGTGTAGCGCTCGATGTTGACGCCGACTTCCCGCCACAGATGCTGGAAGGTGGCCGTCGACCCGGTGAAGTGGATACCGGCAAGCCGCGGATCCGCCAGTGCCACATCGGAAACGGCGTAACCGTCGCCAGTGACCAGGTTGATCACGCCGGGCGGTAAGCCGGCGGCCTCGAGCAGCTGCATGGTCAGATACGCCGCCAGGGTTTGGGTGATCGACGGCTTCCACACCACGGTGTTGCCCATCAGCGCCGGCGCCGTCGGCAGGTTGCCGGCAATGGAAGTGAAGTTGAACGGGGTGATCGCGTAGACGAAACCGTCCAGCGGACGGTAATCCATCCGGTTCCACTCGCCGCGGACACTGAGCGGCTGCTGCGCCAGGATCTGGCGGGCGAACGCGACGTTGAACCGCCAGAAGTCGATCAGCTCGCACGGCGCATCGATCTCGGCTTGGTACACAGTTTTGGACTGCCCGAGCATCGTTGCCGCAGCGATCTTTTCCCGCCACGGGCCGGCCAGCAGCTCGGCGGCGCGCAGGAAGACGGCAGCGCGCTCATCGAAAGGCGTTGCCGCCCAAGCTGCTTTGGCGGCCATAGCGGCTTCGATCGCCGCCGCTGCATCGGCGTGAGTCGCGTTGCTCAGCGTGCCCAGCTTGTGGGAGTGCCGGTGTGGCTGGACGACGTCGATGGGCTCGCCCTCGCCCATCCGATGAGTACCGCCGATGACGTGGGGCAGATCGATCTGATGGTCGGCCAGGGCGGTCAGCGCGACGCGCAGCCGGGCGCGTTCCGGAGAATGGGGAGCGTAGTCGTGCACCGGTTCGTTGGCCGGGACGGGCACATCGGTAACGGCGTCCATGCAGCCAGAATCCCCCTCGACGCGCCTCAGATGATTGTTTGATTGGACAAATCCAGCGCCTCTTCGCAGTACGATCAGACAACATGCGGATGGCTGGTGTGAGCCTGGGCCAGTTGCTGCTCGCGCTGGACGCCACCATGGTGAGCCTGGTCGACGCGCCGCGCGGCCTGGACCTGCCGGTGGCCTCGGCAGCGCTGATCGACGCCGACGATGTACGCCTTGGTCTTTCGACCGGCGCAGATGCCGCCGACGTGTTCTTCTTGCTGGGCATCACCGACGACCAGGCGTTGCAGTGGATCGACCGACAGCCGAGCGGGCCTGCGACGCGCTCGCCGGTCGCAGTGTTCGTCAAGGAGCCGTCGCCTGCCGTGGTGGCTCGCGCCGCTGCTGCCGGGATCGCGGTGGTGGCGGTGGAGCCCCGCGCCCGCTGGGAGCGGCTATACCGGTTGGTCAATCACGTCTTCGACCACCATGGCGACCGCCGCGACCCGCTGTCGGACTCGGGAACCGACCTGTTCGGTCTCGCGCAGGCCATCGCCGACCGCATCCACGGGATGGTCAGCATCGAAGATGAACAGTCCCACGTACTGGCGTATTCGGCCTCCAACGATGAGGCCGACGAGTTGCGGCGGCTGTCAATCCTTGGCCGCGCCGGCCCATCGGAGCATCTGGAGTGGATCAGCCGATGGGGCATCTTCGACGCGCTGCGGGCCACCGACGACGTGGTGCGTGTCGCCGAGCGTCCGGAACTGGGCTTGCGGCCGCGGCTGGCGATCGGTGTTCATCACCCGCCGGATGATGCCCGCCACCCACGGGTTTTCGCGGGCACCATCTGGGTGCAGCAGGGCTCGCGGCCCCTGGCCGACGACGCCGAAGAGGTGCTGCGCGGCGCCGCAGTGCTGGCGGCCCGCATCATGTCGCGGCTGGCGAGCCGGCCGTCGACACACGCGCAGCGGGTGCAGCAGTTGTTGGGGCTGACCGACAGTGCTTCGCTCGACGTCGGCGACATTGCCCGCGAACTGGGCATCGTCGCCGACGGAAGTGCCGCGCTTATCGGCTTCCACGCGGCTGCTGAGCATGCGCGGCTGGCCGATGTCCTTGCG
>NZ_DASRBZ010000455.1:0-5369 GCF_035653355.1 Mycobacterium sp.
ACAAAGTCGCCGCGGACAACGCTGACATCGTGGTCCGAACCGACCAACCCAGCGGCTTGCGAGTGCTGGGCAATCAAAGCTTGCTGGTCACCGCGCTGGCCAACCTGGTGTCCAACGCGATCGCGTACTCGCCGCGCGGATCGCTGGTGTCGATCAGCCGTCGTCGCCGCGGAGACAACGTCGAGATCGCCGTCACCGACCGCGGTATCGGCATCGCGCGCAAGGACCAGGAGCGGGTCTTCGAGCGGTTCTTCCGCGGCGACAAGGCACGCTCGCGCGCCACCGGCGGCACCGGGCTGGGGTTGGCCATCGTCAAGCATGTCGCGGCCAACCACAACGGCAGCATCGGGCTGTGGAGTCAGCCGGGAACGGGGTCGACGTTCACGTTGTCGATCCCGGCCTCCCAGGACAACGATGAGCAACCCAATCAACCAGCGGGGCGCGACAAGCGGCCCACGCGGTCGCAACGAGAGGAAGAACTACGCCGATGACCCCCGCGGATGAGGAGGAGTGGCGCCAATGACCAGCGTGCTGATCGTTGAGGACGAGGAGTCACTGGCCGATCCCCTGGCGTTTTTGCTGCGCAGGGAGGGCTTTGAGGCCACGGTGGTTACCGATGGGCCATCGGCGCTGGCCGAGTTCGACCGGGCCGGCGCTGACATCGTGCTGCTCGACTTGATGCTGCCGGGGATGTCCGGCACCGACGTGTGCAAGCAACTGCGCGCGCGTTCAAGCGTGCCGGTGATCATGGTCACCGCGCGCGACAGTGAGATCGACAAGGTGGTCGGCCTCGAGCTGGGCGCCGACGACTATGTGACCAAGCCGTATTCGGCCCGCGAGTTGATCGCCCGGATCCGCGCGGTGCTGCGCCGCGGTGGCGACGACGACTCCGAAGTCACCGATGGCGTGCTGGAATCAGGGCCAGTCCGGATGGACGTCGAGCGACACATCGTCTCAGTAAACGGCAAGCAAATCACCTTGCCGCTCAAGGAGTTCGACCTGCTCGAATACCTGATGCGCAACAGCGGTCGAGTGCTTACCCGCGGTCAGTTGATCGACCGGGTGTGGGGCGCAGACTACGTCGGCGACACCAAGACACTCGATGTCCACGTCAAGCGGCTGCGCTCGAAGATCGAAGCCGACCCCGCCAATCCCGTGCATCTGGTGACGGTGCGCGGGCTGGGTTACAAGCTCGAGGGGTAACCCGTCTGCCACCGCTAGGGGCTCTTGAGACTCCCAATCTTTGCGCCCTGGCGGGCGGCGTACGACGAAGTCGCTCCGAGGCGGGAAATCAACTCAGGTGGTCGACAAGTGCATGCCTGCAGGGTGGCCTGGACGAGGTGGCCCGAACGGCGGCTCGGTGCTCACGCGCGCGATCTACTCGGGCGTCGCCGGTCCAGGAGCTCAGCTGCAACCGCCTGTGCCAGCGCCATGATCGACACCTGCGGGTTGACCTCCGGGCAGCTGGGCAGGATCGATGCGTCGGCGACCCACACGCCGTCGACGCCACGCAGCCGGCCGTGCTGGTCGACCGGGCAACGCTGTTCGTCGGCGCCGGCCGCCGCCGTGCCTGAAGGGTGAAAAGCGGCCAGGTGCAAGCTCTTTGGGTCGGTGCGGCGCACTACTTCTTGCAGCGCGGGCAGCGACGTCACCGTTCCCGCGCGGGGCAGCCCGGTCAGCACCTCCACCGCGCCGGCGGCGAACAGTAGCCGGCCCATGGCCTCGATCGCGGTCATCAGCTTGGCCGCGTCGGCGCGGGCGATGTCGTAGCGCAGCACTGTCTGGCCGCGCACCGAAAGCACCCGGCCGACACCGCGGTCAGCCACCATCGCCCCGAACGTCGCGACGTGCGAAGCCTTGTCGAGCCAGCCCAGCAGCTCGGCGCCGTAGCCGGGAAACACCATCGACCCCATGCCCGGCGGTGTCGAGGTCGCCTCGATTAGCACGCCAGACGACGAGTGCAGCTGATCGCTGGCCGCGCTTTGCAGCACGCCGCGCCACGCGTGGATCTCGTGTTCGAAGCGCCCGGCCACCATCACCGCCGGATGCACGGCAAGGTTGCGGCCCATCAGGGGATGCGAGCCAAGGCCACTGCGGCGCAACAGGTTCGGCGTTTCGGTGGCGCCGGCGGCCACCACCACGGTGTCGGCGAGCACATCGAACGCAGTCCCGTCAGGCCGTCGAGCCCGCACGCCGCGTGCACGTCCGTCGGCGTGCAGTATCCGCTCAGCGCGCGCGTCGCACACGATCTGCGCCCCGGCCGCACACGCCTGAGGCAGCGCGTTCAGGTGCACACCGAACTTGGCGTTGCGTGGACAGCCGATCGCGCACTGACAGCAGCCGTCGCAGCCGGGCGCGTTGCGCGGAATCGGGGCGGCGTGCCAGCCCAGCGCAGCTGCGGAGTCGAGCAGCAGCCGTCCGTTGCGTCCCATGATCTCCAGCGGTACAGGCGCCACCTGCAGCGTGCGCTCGACATCGCCTAGATGGCCGGCCAGCCGGTCAGGGTCGGCGAGTGCCAACCCGAACTCGCCGCGCCAGCGCTGCTGGACCGCCAGGGGCGGTCGATAGCAGGTGCCGGAGTTGACCACGGTGGTGCCGCCGACGGCCCTACCGATCGGCAGCACCACCGCCGGGCGCCCGAGCGCGATGGTGGCGCCCGCCCCGCGGTACAGCCCGGCGTAGCGGTCGATCGGGTGCATGCTGCGAAACTCGTCGACGGTCCAGCGCCGGCCCTCCTCGAGGACGACGGTCTGCAGACCGGCCCGCGCCAAGCTGCGGGCCGCCATCGCCCCGCCCGCGCCGGAGCCGACGATCACCGCGTCGGCTCGGATCACCGAGGCGCTCGCTGCCGACGGCACAACGTCGAGTGGCGCATCCGGACGGGTGACGTCATGATCTTGGGCACGGGCCAGCAACTCCGGCGCGTAGCTGTCCGCGCCGTTGGCCAGCAAGACAATTGCCTTGAGTCCCTCGATCGCCGCGCGGGCGTCCGGGCTGAGCGCGGCAACCCGGCGCAACAGGTCCGCGCGAGCATCCGGTTCCAGCCGCGACAGCGACCGGCCGGTCGCCAGATAACTTGCAGCGGTGAGGGTTATCAGCCCGGCCCGCACCGCATGCCGCGAGCCCGCCGGCAGTTGCGCGACGTAGCGCTCCACCCTTTCGACGAGTTGAGCAGGGGACGGGCCGCCGCACTCCTCGGGCAGCAGCGCGGCACCGAACGCCGCGGTCGCGCGTTCCGCCAGACGAGTCATCGCAGACGCCCGAGCCACCTGCCGAGCTTGATGAAGAACGGATACGTCGCGAAGATTCCGCCCGCCAACGCATGCATCGGCCAGCGCAGCTGCTGGGTATTGACCCCGAAAACCCCACTGTTCCACATGAAGTCACGCCCGTTCTGTGCCCGGAACGGCCGCCACAGCACCCCGAGGCCCGGCACGTTGTTGTACAGGCCGAACGAGCCGCCGAAGAAGACACCGAGAGTGGCGGCCTCTGCGACATCGCGCCGGTCGTCGGGCAGCGTGCGTTCGATCAAGACCCCGGAAGCCACCAGCATCGGCGGGTCGAAGAGAAAACTCATGACGGAGTCCTTTCGTTGACGGCGGGCGCTTCTGCGCCGCGCAACCCGACTTCAGCGTGGCCGGTGCCGAGCACCGACCAACGCCGATCGCCGACTTCGACGTAGACGTCGGCCTGCTCGGTGTTGGTGCACACCGCGGTGGCGCCGTCGGGATCGGTGTATTGCAAACTCACACACCGGCCTTCCGGTTGGTCGACCCGGATGAGCACGTCACGTCGCCCGATGCGGCCCTCCAGCTGCCAGTGCCGCACACCTAACGTCGTACGCATCCGCAACGACGGCAAACCGCTTGGCGGCCAGTCTTTTCCGTCGATCCGGAACCGGATGAAAGCCATCGGCGCCAGCCTGCGCAGGCCTGGTCTGTGCGACACTGCGGTGACGACCTCCAGGACGTCGCCGTCGCCGAGGTCGGCGTGCAGCCAGGCCCAGCGCTTGGCGTTGCCGTGCCCGTAGATATGGGCCACCGCGCCGCGCCACCCGTCGAGCCGATGGCTGGTGTCGCCGACGGTGAATGCACCGGTGAACTGCGCGGTCGGGGCCACTACCACCTGGGCCCCGGGCAGCAGTTCGCGCTCCCACGCCATGCGGGGAAAGGTCCACAGCGGCGCTCCGGTGTCTTTCCAGCGCAGCTCCCACGCCAGCGATCCGGCTCGCCCGGATAGCTCTTCGAATGCGGTCCGCGCTCCGGCGGCGTCGAACCACGCGGGTCCGGCTACCGGCTCGGCGGGTTCTGGCCCGAACCGCTCGGTGCGCGGTGAGCCGTCGGGCGGGAACCACGTCGCCCAGCCGTGCGCATAGGGTGAGCCGGTGGTGGGTGCCACTATTTCGTGATGCAGCCACAAGCCAGCGCGGGTCACTGGATCCGACAACGTGGCATACCAGACTTCCAACCGCCCGGGCTTGCCACCCCAGCGCGGGGCAGCCGCGGATCGCAATGGGTCGTCCACGACTTCACCTCCTTGCGCCGGCCCGTCCACTATATTGGTTGAGCCAATGAACCAGTCAAGCCCTTTTTCGCCGCCGGAGCGGCAACGCCTGGACGAACAGATCGCCGCGTCCATCGCCGACGCCATCCTCGACGGGATGTTTCCGCCGGGCTCGACGCTGCCGCCGGAGCGCGAGCTTGCCGAGCAATTCGGTGTCAACCGCACCTCGCTGCGCCAGGGATTGGCGCGGTTGCAGCACATGGGGCTGATCGAAGCCCGGCAGGGCAGTGGCAACGTGGTTCGCGATCCCACCGGTCTGACCCATCCCGCGGTGGTCGAGGCGCTGGTGCGCAAGCTCGGCCCGGACTTCCTGGTGGAGCTGCTCGAACTGCGGGCGGCGTTCGGCGCGTTCATCGGCCGGCTCACGGCCGAGCGCGCCAGCCCCGACGACGTCAGCGCGCTGCACTTTGCCCTGGCGACGGTGCAAAACGCCGCCACCGCGGAGGCGCGCCAAGCGGCCGACCTGGCCTTCTTCAGCGTGCTGGTCCATGCCACCCGCAACCGCGCGTTGGGCCTGCTGTACCGCTGGGTCGAGCAGGCGTTCGGCGGTCGCGAGCACGAGCTGACCGCGGCCTACGGCGACGCCGACACGGTGGTCGCCGAATTGCGCGCGATTACGGATGCGGTGACGGCGCGCAAAACCTCGGCGGCAGCCGCTGCCGTCGAGGCCTACCTGGGCTCCAGCGCACTTCGCATGGTGGAGTCCTACAAGGCGGCCTACCACCCAGACTGACGCCGCCACAAAAGCGATAGCGCATGTGCTATCGCTTTGTGAACTCACATACTGGTCTGTTGTCGGTGCCGGC
>NZ_DASRBZ010000456.1:0-4709 GCF_035653355.1 Mycobacterium sp.
GATCCATTCGGCGCCGTCGCGCTGCCAGCCCAGCGCAGCGTCGACGGCCGAGCCGTACTCGGTTTCGCTACCGGCTCGGCCTTGCACCAACCGCACCGCCTGTCCGTCGACTACGTCGACGGCCGGCAACAGAATCAATGACATTTCAAAGCCCCTCGACCCAGTTGCTCAGTAAGGCCGCGCCGGCGTCACCGCTCTTTTCCGGGTGGAACTGGATGGCGGCCAACGGGCCGTCCTCGACGGCGGCCAGGAACGGCACGTGATAGGTGGCCCACGTCACCAGCGCGTCGGCTGCGCCCTCCCAGCGCTGGGCGGCGTAAGAATGCACGAAATAGAACCGCGCATCAGCGTCGAGCCCTTTGAACAGCGCGCTGCCGGGCGCGGCGGCCACGACGTTCCAGCCCATGTGCGGGATCACCGGCGCATCAAGCCGCGTCACTGCGCCCGGCCACTGCCCGCAGCCCTGCGATTCGACACCGAACTCGATCCCGCGCGCGAACAAGATCTGCATGCCGACGCAGATACCCAATACCGGGCGTCCTGCGGCCACCCGCTCGGAGATCACCTTGCCCCCATTGACCTTTCGAAGCCCGTCCATGCAGGCCGCGAAGGCGCCGACGCCTGGCACCACCAGCCCGTCGACGGCAGCGGCCGCATCCAGGTCAGCGGTCACCTCGACCGAGGCGCCGGCCCGCTGCAGCGCGCGCTGCGCGGACCGCAAATTGCCTGAGCCGTAGTCCAGGACCACGACGGATTTCACAACGTCCCTTTGGTGGACGGGATCCCGGACACCCGGGAATCGGGTTCGACGGCCTGACGCAATGCACGCGCGATTGCCTTGTACTGCGCCTCGGTGATGTGGTGCGGGTCACGCCCGTAGAGCGTGCGGACGTGCAGCGCGATGCGGGCATTCATCGCCAGTGTCTCGAACACGTGCCTGTTGACGACGGTGTGGTACGGCACCGTGTTACCGGCAATCGTGAAGTGCCGCAGGTGATCCGGCTCGCCGGTGTGCACGCAGTAGGGCCGGCCGGACACGTCGACCGCAGCGTGGGCCAGCGCCTCGTCCATCGGGACGTAGGCATCACCGAACCGCCGGATGCCGGTCTTGTCGCCGAGCGCTTGCCCCAGCGCTTGGCCGAGCACGATCGCGGTGTCCTCGATCGTGTGATGCGCCTCGATTTCGACATCGCCCTTGGCGCGCACGCTCAGATTGAAGCTGGCGTGGCTGCCCAGCGCGGTCAGCATGTGGTCGTAGAACGGGATACCGGTGTCGACATCGACCTGCCCGGTGCCGTCGAGGTCCAGTTCGACGACGATGTCGCATTCTTTGGTGGTGCGTTCGACGCGCGCCCGGCGGTTGGTTGTCATGAAGCTCCTAGTCATCTTGGTGGCGACCGGCTGCGCCCGGCTTTGCCGCGGTTGCGATCGCCACCAGCGGCTCTGCCAGTTCAGTCGCGGCGATGTGTTCACTGGCCTTCAGGAACGCATCGTTTTCCTCGGCAAGGCCCGTAGTGACGCGTAGATACCCGGGGATGCCGACATCGCGGATCAGTACACCGGCATCGAGGTAGCGCTGCCAGGCGGTGGGCGCGTCGGCGAACTGCCCGAACAACACAAAGTTGGCGTCGCTGGGGATGACCCGAAAGCCCAAGCGGGTCAACTCAGTCGTCACTCTCTCGCGTTCGGCGATTAGTGCGGCGACACTGCCCAGCGTGTCGTCGGCGTGGCGCAGCGCAGCCCGGGCCGCAGCCTGGGTAATCGACGACAGGTGATAGGGCAGCCGTACCAACACCATCGCCTCGATGACCGCCGGCGTGGCGATCAGGTAACCGAGTCGGCCGCCGGCGAAAGCGAAAGCCTTGCTCATGGTGCGGGTGACGACGAGCTTGGTCGGATACTCCTGCACCAGTTGGACCGCGCTGGGCTGCGACGAGAATTCGCCGTAGGCCTCGTCGAGAATCAGGATGCCCGGTGTCACGTCGAGTAGCCGTCGCAGATCCGACAGCGAAACGCTTTGCCCCGATGGGTTGTTAGGGCTGGCCACCATCACGATATCGGGTTGGCGTTCGGTGATCGCGGCGACGGCGGCGTCAACGTCGATGCTGAAGTCGTCGGCGCGCACCGTCTGGAGCCATTCGGTGTGAGTGCCGTCGGCGATGATCGGGTGCATCGAGTACGACGGCACAAAACCGATTGCACTGCGACCCGGCCCGCCGAAGGCCTGCAGCAGCTGTTGCAGAATCTCGTTGGAACCGTTTGCAGCCCAGACGTTTTCGGTACAGAGCTGCGTACCGGTCTGGGCGGCGAGGTAAGTAGCCAAATCGCGCCGCAGCGCGACCGCGTCACGGTCCGGGTAGCGGTGCAACCCGGCGGCCGCTTCGTGCACCGACCGCGCGACATCCTCGACCAGCGCCCTGCTGGGCGGATGCGGGTTCTCGTTAGTGTTCAGGCGCACCGGAACTGCCAATTGCGGTGCGCCATAAGGCGTCTTACCGCGCAAATCGTCGCGCAACGGCAGTTCGTCGAGCGTCGGGCGACGGGTCATCGCTCGAACCTCCGCCGTATCGCCTCACCATGCGAGGGCAGATCTTCCGCTTGCGCCAGCGTGACCACATGCCCGGACACGTCTTTGAGCGCGGCTTCGGTGTAGTCGACGACCTGGATGTCACGTAGAAAGGTCTGCACCGACAGCCCGCTGGAATGGCGGGCGCTGCCGGCGGTCGGCAACACATGATTGGAGCCGGCGCAGTAGTCGCCCAGGCTCACCGGGGAGTAAGGGCCGACGAAAATTGCGCCGGCCGAATGGATTCGGGCCGCGACGTCGGCGGCATCCACGGTCTGGATCTCCAGATGCTCGGCGGCGTAGGCGTTCACGACGCTGATACCGGCGTCGAGGTCGTCGACCAGGATGATCGCCGACTGCTGACCGGACAGCGCGGCCGTCACCCTCTCCCGGTGCACCGTGGTCTGCAGCTGGCTGGCCAGCTCCGCGTCGGTGGCGTCGGCCAGCTCGACGCTGGGGGTGACCAGCACGCTGGCGGCCATCACGTCGTGTTCGGCCTGGCTGATGAGGTCGGCGGCCACGTGCGCGGGATCGGCGGTGTGGTCGGCGAGGATGGCGATTTCGGTCGGCCCCGCTTCGGCGTCGATGCCCACCCGCGAGCGGCAGAGCCGCTTGGCGGCGGTGACGTAGACGTTGCCGGGACCGGTGATCATGTCGACCGGCGGCAGCTCGCTGCCGTCCGTGTCGGTGCCGCCGTAGGCCAGAAGCGCCACGGCCTGCGCGCCGCCGATCGCCCAGACCTCGTCGACGCCGAGCAGCCGTGCGGCCGCCAAGATGGTCGGGTGCGGGAGGCCGCTATGGGCAGCTTGCGGTGGGCTGGCCAGCACCAAGGAGTCGACGCCCGCGACCTGCGCCGGCACCACGTTCATCACCACGCTGGAGGGGTAGACCGCGTTGCCGCCAGGCACGTAGAGGCCGACCCGATCGATCGGAACCCATCGCTGTGTGACCGTCGCGCCTGATCCGAGTGTGGTCGTGACGTCGGAGCGGCGCTGTGCGGCGTGCACCGCGCGACTGCGTTCGATGGCCACCCGCAGCGCGGACAGCACCTCGCGGTCCAGCCGTGCCAGCGCCGCGTCGAGCTCGTCGACCGGGACACGCACGGTCGCTGGCCGTACCCCGTCGAACGACTCGCCGTACTGCAGCGCCGCCTCGGCCCCTCGCTCCGCGACCGCCTCGACGATCGGGCGCACCGTCCCCAGCACCGCATCCACGTCGCCGCCACCGCGCGGCAACGCAGCCCGCAGCCGGGCAGCCGAGAGCTGCGCGTCGCGTAGGTCGATGCGGGCCATCACGTTCACGCTGACCATTGTCCCAGGCAGTTCAAATGCATATCGGACCGGTACAGTGACCGCATGTCCGTACAGGATCGTCCCAACAGCGCTCCAGGCGTGCCGATGATGTTCCCGCCGTGGTTTGAGCGGTGGCAGGTCAAGTACATGAACCCGGCGATCAAGCCGATTGCCCGTTATCTGCCCGGTGCCGCGCTGATCAAACACCGCGGCCGCAAGTCCGGAAAGCCCTACGAGACCATCGTGACCGCGTACCGCAAGGGCAACCTACTGGCGATTGTGCTCGGCCACGGCAAAACCGACTGGGTGAAAAACGTGCTGGCCGCCGGCGAGGCCGATGTGCAGTTCCTGCGGAAGTCAATCCACATCACCAATCCGCGGATCTTGCCTGCCGGCACCGGCGGTCAGGAGCTGCCGTGGCTGGCGCGGCTGCAGGCGCGCCGACTGGGCGTCTTCGTCGCCGACATCGCCTGAGGACCCGCTTGGTCCTCGAGCGTGCGCTTGATGACCGGCGCAGCCTCTTCCATCGCGTTGCACAGCGGCTCGGCCAGCTCATGGGGCAGCACATCACGAGACCAGACAAAGCGGCAATGGCCCGCGCGGTCTGGCACGATCTGCATCACAGCGTTGTCGTGCTGAGGTCGGACAGTGTCGCCGATCAGCGAGTACACGATCCGGCGGGCGGCCTCGTCACGAGCGACTAGGCGCTCCCGTGCGACGGTGCCCTTGGCAAAGGTCACCACGCGGAGGTCGCCGTCTGTCTGGCACGACACCACGTAGCCGCGGGCCATCCGAACTGGGCCATCGGCCCAGTTGCCAATCACCTGCCACGCCTGGTCGGCATCGAGGTT
>NZ_DASRBZ010000457.1:0-2910 GCF_035653355.1 Mycobacterium sp.
GTGGTCGTGTCGGTGGTGGGCACGCGCCATCTCTACCGGATCAACCGGTCTGGGCTGGAAGCCGTCCGGGACTATCTCGATCGGTTCTGGACAGCGGCCCTGGACAACTTCGCCGCGCTGGCCGAAGGCGAAGCAGCCCAACCAGCCGACCCACAAGGGTCGCAGCACAGGAGCGCCTGAGATGACCGCAGAATCCACCAAGGAAGTCGAGGTTCATCGGTCGGTGAGCGTGCCGCTGTCACCGGAGCGGGCCTTTGACCTGTTTACGGCACGGATGACCGAGTTCTGGCCCAAGGAGCACTCCATCGGCTCCAGCGCGATCGCGCAGGTCGTGATCGAGCCCCGGGTCGGAGGCCGGTGGTACGAGCGCGGGGTTGACGGCACCGAATGCGACTGGGGCCGCGTGGGCCAGTGGCAGCCGCCGAACAAGGTGGTGCTGCTATGGCAAATCGGTGGCGACCAAGCCGGGACCATGTATGCAGTGTTCGACTCGCCCGAGGGTTGGGCCGGCACCCTGACCCGGTTTACGGAGGCCGCCGGATGACCAGCCAACAACAGCGCACTGCCGATGTGATGACCCTGGCCGCTCAAGAGCGCGCCGAGCTCGTCGACTTCCTCCAGACATTGACCCCGCAGCAGTGGGAGGCAGCGAGCCTGTGCCAGGGCTGGACCGTCCGTGACGTGGTCGCCCACGTCATCAGCTACGACGAACTGAGCTGGTGGGCCACGGTCAAGCGCTTGGCTCGCGGCCGGTTCGCCCTCGGCAAGGCCAACGATGCCGGAGTGGCACAGTACTCGCACCGCCCGCAGGAACTCATCGCCCTGCTGCGCGCACACCCGCGGCCTAGCGGGCTACCCGCCGCGTTCGGTGGCATGATCGCGCTCGTGGACGGCATGATCCACCAGCAGGACATTCGCCGCCCACTCGATGCGCCCCGCGACATCCCCCACGACCGGCTGCGAACCACGTTGCGGCTGGCGCTGCTGGCCCCACCTCTGCGCGCCTTCCAACGAGCCCGCGGCCTCACCCTCGTCGCCACCGACCTGGACTGGTCACACGGCACCGGTCCCCAAGTACGCGGCACAGGTGAAGCACTGCTGATGGCCATCGCGGGACGCGCCCATCCGATCAACGAACTGTCCGGCCCCGGCAAATCCCTACTCGCCAAGCGAATCTGACCACCGCGCATCGGCACGAAGGCTTACTCCAGCGCCTCCGGCATAGGGGCAAGCCACCGCTGCGGCGTTACCCAGGAGACCGCCGAACACCGCGCCCGGTTGGCGGCGGTGAGCGACACCGTCCCCCCCGACCGCAACCAACCGACGATAATCCGGAGATGGACAGCGGAAACACGGCGTTCGTGCTTGGCTGTGCCGCGTTGGTGATGCTCATGACGCCGGGCCTGGCATTCTTCTACGCAGGCATGGTGCGGGCCCGCAGCGCGCTCAACATGATGATGATGAGCATGGTGACGCTCGGCGTCGTCGGGCTGATCTGGGTGTTGTTCGGGTTCTCACTGTCGTTCGGCAACTCCCACGCCGGGCTCATCGGCGGGTTCGGCTTCGCCGGTCTGCGGGTGCCCGGGGTGGTCGGAAAAGGTATCCCGCTGACGGCCTTCGCCATGTTCGAGCTGATGTTCGCGATCATCACCGCTGCGCTGCTGTCCGGGGCTATCGCCGACCGTGCACGGTTCTGGTCCTGGACGGTGTTCATCGCGCTGTGGACGGTGGGGGTTTACGTCCCGCTGGCCCACTGGATCTTCGCGTTCGACGGTTTCTCCGGGGCTCACGGCGGCTGGCTGGCGAACCGGCTGGGCGTGCTCGACTTCGCCGGGGGCACGGCGGTCGAGGTCAACTCCGGGATGTCCGCGCTGGCGCTGGCGCTGATCCTGGGCCGGCGCCAGGGCTGGCCACGCGAGCCGATGCGCCCACACAATCTGCCGGCCACGCTGCTCGGCGCCGGGTTGCTGTGGTTCGGCTGGTACGGCTTCAACGCCGGTTCAGCGCTTGCCGCGGACGCGGTCGCGGCCAACGCGTTCCTCAACACCACGGTGGCGCCGGCGGCCGCAGTGCTTGCATGGCTGGTCGTCGAACACCACCTCGACGGCCGTCCCACCAGCCTCGGCGCGGCGTCGGCTGCGATCGCCGGGCTGGTCGGCATCACCCCGGCCTGCGGCTACGTCGACGCATTCGGCGGCATCGTCATCGGGTTGGCCTGCGGCGTGATCTGCCAGCTCGCGATCCGGCTCAAGTACCGGCTGGGCTACGACGACTCGCTCGACGTGGTGGCGATTCACGGTGTAGGCGGAGCGGTCGGGCTGCTCCTGACCGGGCTGTTCGCGACCACCGCCGCCAACTCGGCGGGCGCGAACGGGCTACTCTACGGGGGCGGTGCCGGCCAGATCGGCAAGCAGGCATTGGGGATGCTGGTGGCCGCCGGGTACGCATTCGTGGTTACCTTCGGACTCGCCTGGCTGATCCGTGCCACGATGGGGTTTCGGGTCGCGCCCGAGGTCGAGGCCGAGGGCATCGACGAAGCCGAGCACGCCGAAAGTGCGTACGAGTTCTCGCCGCTCACCACGACGGGCCGCGCCACGGTGCTGCCGTCCCTCCCGGCGATTCACGAGGAGAGCGCGACATGATGGTCGTAACCGCGGTGGTCAAGCCGTTCACGCTGGGCGACATCAAAGCTGCGCTGGAGCGCATCGGCGTACTCGGGATGACAGTCAGCGAGGTGCAGGGCTACGGCCGGCAAAAGGGACACACCGAGGTCTACCGGGGTGTGGAATACGCGGTGGACTTCGTGCCCAAGATTCGGGTCGAGGTCGTGGTCGACGAGGCGCAGGTGGACAAGACCATCGAAGCGCTGATCGAGGCGGCACGAACCGGAAAGATCGGGGACGGGAAGAT